>NZ_VOYQ01000066.1:0-12296 GCF_013420195.1 Acinetobacter sp. YH01024 | reverse complement strand
GCCATACTGGCAGGGCTTTCAATACTATTGAACACTCTTCAGTTGTTGTCAGAGTATTCGTCTGATGAGCTGAATGCGATTGCTCAGATCGCATTCAATTTATAAAAAATGTGTAGATACCTATGCTTTTAAGGGGGGGAGGATGTCAAGAATTGGCGAATCTTGAGATGAGTCAATATCAGCCTAAATGGTCTGATCATTTTCAAAGTAGTTATGAAACAAATATGCTGATTGATTTAGCTGAAAAATATGGTTTAAAAACGACGCCATATAACCAAAAGCGTTTGCAATATATGGCTCAAAGTAGCGTATTTGAAAAAATGTGGATGCGAATCAAAGAATTTTTTAGCTCGAAGACATAAACAAAACTGGATCTGGAATTAATCCAGATCTTCCGGTTTTGAATGGATTTTAGAGTGAAAGGCACGGCGCCGAGTTCGTTGCCAAGGAAGAGGGCGATTGAGCGCTTCTGGTGCATCACCACTCATCGAGCGCAGTCGTAAATGTAATGCCGCTTGTGCCATGAGGTTTGCAGAAACCGGTGCTGTAATAAAGGCAAAGAGCGTGATCAAGATCTCTGCAAAACCAAAACGGCCTTGAAATGCCGCATAAATAATTGCAGCGATTAGAAAACTTCCTAATCCTAAGGTGCTCGATTTGGTCGGTGCGTGCAGACGCATAAATAAGTCGGGTAGGCGAACCATGCCAATACCGCCGACCAACATGAAAAAAGCGCCAATAACCAAAAAAATCGAGACCAAAATTTCCATGACTAATTGCATATTAATGGACTCCTAGTCGATCACGTGGCCAGTGGTGAAATAGCGTGCTAAAGCGGCTGTAGACACAAACCCAAGCATGGCAACCAATAATGCCCCTTCAAACATTGATGTACTTGCCCAATAAATACCTAAAATGACAATTAAACAGGTAGCATTTAAGAATAAGGTATCTAAAGCAAGTAGCCGGTCTACGATTGAGGGTCCCATCACCAAGCGGATGAGGCACAGTAACATCGAGATCGTCACAGCAACTAAACAGATGCCAAGCGCATACGGTAAAATTGTCATGCGGATTCTCCTGTATCAGCGCCAAAAATGAGGATGAGAGGGCGTTCATAGCGCTCTTTAATGGTTTGAATTTCCGCTTCAGGATCATCCGTGCTCAGCGCATGGACCAAAATATCACCACGATCTTGGTCAATCCCGGCAGACACCGTACCGGGTGTGGTGGTGATGATCATCGCAAGTAAAGAATTGACTTCCTCATGCTGTGTATCGAGAGGGACACGGAACCATTTCGGGTGCAGTTTATGTGTCGGACCAAGGACGAGTTTTGCAACATGGATATTACTGACAATAATATCCCATAACACCACAAAGAATAATTTACATGCTGCCAGCCAGTTGATATTCGGCGTTCGGTCAATAAAAGGGCGAACCAATCGCGGAATAACAATGGCTAAAACCAAGGCCATACAGAGTGTGGCCGCATCTAGACTGTGCGCCAACATCACCCAGCTCAGACCAACCATGACTGATACCAATGGATGCGGAAACCAGCGATTTAATACAGATGTTTTCGCCATGTTAAGGTGCCTCCATCGGTTTTAGTTGGGTCTCTTCAGGTAGTTTTTCTTCTTGTTGCTGTCCCTGAATTTGGCGTTGCTTGTACTCAGAAATATGCTTGCCATGTAGAGTTTCAGGTGCGATCAATGCAGGAATGAGGTGTGCATTTGGATCGGCTGATTCACCACCATATTTGGTTTCAGGTAAATTTTCAGGATCATAAGGTTGAACACTGATGATTTGGCCTTTTTCATCCTTTTTCAGTAGCAACGATTCATATAATGGATTGTCTTGAATTTGCTGTGCAGTTTTGTAGGTATAGTCATAGATCGGCGCAGCAAAAACCATATATCCCACAAGCGCTGTTAACAGCAGATAAATGGTTTTGTCATTACGAAGCGGTGCCTTATTCGGCAAAGCCTGATAACGCTGATATTCTTCAGTATCAATATCATCTTCTGGGCGAGATGAACGCCAGAAAAGCACAAAACCAACTCGGGTGAATGCGATAATACTGAGTAAACTCACCAACAATACGATCAAAATAATCATGATTTGGTAAGGTGAGTTTGCCGTTGCTTGTAAGAGAAATACTTTACCTAAAAAGCCACTAAAGGGCGGTAGACCAGCCATCATCAACGCAATGATGAAATAGCAGACAGCAACGGTATTATGCTGTTTCATATGGGGCGCAATTTTAAAATGATCTTTAAATTCGCCACGTTGTGAGGTAATCCAACCCGAGAGAATATAAAAAGCTGCACCAATGATGGTACTGTGAATCAGGTAGTAAAGCCCCGCAGCCCATGCATCCGTATTAAAGAGTGAAATCGCAACCAATATTGTCCCGATAGAAGACAAAATCATAAAACCGACAAAACGACGTAAACGATCGGTTCCGATAGCACCATAAGCACCATAGAGCGAGGTTACTAAGCCAATCGGTAACAGCCACTGTTGTAAGATTTCACGGCTAATCCCATCGTCAAACACAGTACCATTGACACGGAGAATGGCATAGATGCCGACCTTAGTCATGATGGTGAATAAGGCTGCGACAGGCGTGGTTGCCACAGCATAGGTCTTTGGTAACCAGAACCCTACAGGCAGCATTGCAGCTTTGATGCCAAAGACGGTAAACAGTAACAATGCACCAGCCACTGCGATACGATGTTGATCCGCTTCAAGCAAAGGCATAAGTCGTGCAACATCAGCCATATTTAAGCTACCTACACTGCCGTAAATCATCCCGAGTCCAATCAGGAAAAGGGCAGAGGCAAATAGGTTAATGGTGACGTAATGAATACCCAATTGAAAACGTGCTTTGCCTTGGCCGTGTAAGAGCAAAACGTACGATGCCATCAACAGGATTTCAAAGAACACAAACAGGTTAAATAAATCGCCTGTCAGGAACGCACCACACAAACCCATCAGTAAGAAATGGCACATGGCATGGAAATAACGACCACGTTCGTCCCATTCTTTGCTGGCAAACCACATCACTGGCACAGCAAGTCCATAGGTTAGCACCAACATGAAAGCAGAGAGTCGATCTAAGACTAAAACGATGCCGAATGGTGCGGCCCATTCACTCAAGTTATAAACCAAAACTTGACCAGAGCTGGCGATCATCAAATAACTGATAGATGTGATCAGCCCGAGAATGCCTGAAACATAACTGATTCCACGACGCCAAGGTTGTCGCCAGTCATGCGCCAAAGAACCAGAGCCGGGGTTGCCCAGCAGGACTAAAATAAATGCAGTAATTGCAGGAATTAAAATACTGAAAATCGGGCTATGCGTAGTCCAAAATTGGATGAAGTCATGCATTATGGCTCATCCTCCCGCGGGTCAATTTGCGGTATTTCTTCTTTGGAGTCCACATGATCTGTTCCAGTTTCATAGCGGCTACGCAGAGCCAATTGTACGATAAAGGCAGTGGTCGCAAAGCCAATCACAATGGCGGTCAGGACCAAGGCTTGTGGTAAAGGATCGGTCGCTTTGGTGGTTTCAGTTAACACGGCAGGTGCGTTGACATGAATACGCCCCATGACAAATAAAAATAAGTTCACGGCATAGCCAATCATGGCTAAACCCAGTACGACAGGAAAGGTACGTGCCCGCAAAATCAGGTAGACCCCTGTTGCAGTCAGTAAGCCAATGGCTGAAGCGAGTAAAAATTCTAAACTAATCATCTTATTCGCCTCTTGGAACTGGACCAGACATACTCGAGTGACGCGAGTCGCCTAAGACGGAAATCATTAACATCGTCGCGCCCACAACGGTGATGTAGACACCTGTGTCGAAGAGGGCAGCGGAGGCAAGGTGCATTTCACCTAAAATGGGTGGCGATACATAGATATGAGCACTGGTCAGGAATGGACGCCCCCATAGCCAAGCCGCGATACCTGTCAGCCCCGCAATGGTTAAACCAATACCAATCCAAACTTCATATAAGCGACCTGATTTTGCACCAATCAGTTGTTCAGCACGGTCTTGGCCGAGCGCAATATATTGAATCACTAAGGCTAAAGAGGTAATTAAGCCTGCAATAAAGCCACCGCCTGGTAAATTATGACCCCGTAGGAAAATATATAAGCTGATGACGAGTGCTAAAGGCAAAATCCATGATGATGTAATACGGAACATCAGTGGTGACGGATTAAAACGATAGGTCAGACCTTGCGTAATGGTGGTACCATGAGCACGCATACCATCCATCATGCACAGCGTACCAATTGCGGCAATTCCCAGTACGGTAATTTCACCAAAGGTATCGAAGCCACGGAAGTCGACCAAGATCACGTTGACCACATTGGTACCACCACCAAGTGGGATGGATTGCTGCATAAAGAACCATGAGATGGAATTATGATCGCGGGTCATGATCAGCCATGAAATCCATGCGATCCCTAAACCTGCAATAATCGCAATTATTGCATCTCGCCAACGACGAGACACACTCGACTCATAAGGTGTGAGCTGTGGTAATAATGATAAGCTCATGAGTAAGAGCACGGTGGTCACCACGTCAACAGTAATCTGTGTCAACGCTAAATCGGGAGCGGAGAAACAGATAAACACCATGGTCACAACTAGACCGACTGCACCACTGATGAGGACGGCTTTAATCCGTTCATGGTGGAACCAAAGCATCATCCAACATGCAGAGAATAATAATAGCCATAGAACGATCGCGATGACCGGTGCATGTACCAGTTCACGGCTGCCTGTGCCGATGCCTTGCAGCCAAAATGGAACGATGACGATGGCCACACTAAAGATCAAAATCCATAATAAATAGCTTTGTAATTTGCCATTTTCAGTAAAGCGACGGAACTTTCTTGAGCTGAGTAATAGATGCTTTAAAAATAAGTCGAACAGCACTTTACCTTGTAATCGACCCAAAAGTGGATCTAAGTCGATCCGGCGTAATTTGCCGCCCTTCGCCAATGCGAAATAGAAAACTAAACCACCCAAGAGTGCAATCACGCTCATCAAAAGGGGGGCATTTAAGCCATGCCAAATCGCTAAATGTGTACCTTCAAACGTAGGGTTTTGAATACTCGCACGTGCTGTGCTGTTGACTATATGCTCAACCAATAATGCAGGGAAGAGTCCAACTAAAATACATAGAGCAGCCAGTAAGGTCGCAGGAGCACGCATGCCAAACGGTGGTTCATGCGCTTCTTTATTGGGAACTTCTTTCCCTAATGGACCATCAAAAAATACCCCATGAACCAAACGTACCGAATACGCGACAGCAAAGATACCGGCAAAGGTGGCAATGATGGCTGACACGATCATCACTGGCCCAGTCAGGTTGGCTAATAGTTCAGTAAAGAACATCTCTTTAGAAAGGAAACCATTGGTTAATGGGACGCCTGCCATAGAGGCCGCAGTGATCATGGTCAGCGTTGCTGTAAACGGAAGTAATTGCCATAAACCAGAGAGTTTTCGTAAATCACGTGTGCCTGATTCGTGGTCAATAATCCCTGCGATCATAAACAAGGCTGCTTTGAAGGTCGCATGGTTAATGATATGGAAAATGGCAGCGGAAACTGCGAGGGGAGAGCCGATCCCGAGTAAGCAAACAATCAGACCTAAATGACTGATGGTGGAATAGGCTAACAGCCCTTTTAAATCTTCTTTGAAAATGGCAAAGAAGGCCGCCATACATAAGGTAAATAAGCCAATAAAGGTGACCAAGTTGTGGTACAACGCCGCGCCTGCAAAGATCGGCAATAAGCGCGCAAGCAGGAAAATTCCGGCTTTCACCATCGTGGCAGAGTGAAGATAAGCCGAGACGGGGGTCGGTGCTGCCATGGCATTTGGCAACCAAAAATGGAAAGGGAACTGCGCACTTTTGGTAAATGCCCCCATTAAAATTAATAGCAGTGTGGGCACAAAAAGCGGATGCTGCTGAATTTGGCTACTCATCGTCAGGATTTGGTCAATCTGATAGGTGCCCGTGATTTGCGCCAACAGAACAAAACCACCCAACATACATAGACCACCCATGCCTGTAATGGTTAAAGCCATTCGAGAGCCACGCTGAGCAGCGTCGTAATTACTCCAATAACCGACCAACAGAAAAGATGAAATACTGGTGAGTTCCCAGAAAATGAGTAATAAAATTAAATTATTGGACAATGAAATGCCGAGCATGGCAGCCATGAACAGCATCAATAAAACATACAGTTTACTGAGCGAGTTCTTTGGACTTAAATAATAGTAGGCATAGATATAAATTAAGGTGCCGATCCCGGTAATGAGCAGGGAAAACAATAAGCCCAGTGCATCGAGACGGAAACTGAAATCTATGCCAACTTGAGTGAGCCACGGCCAAGTTTGAATGATGGTTTTGCCATTAAAGACATCTTGAGCCTGACTCAATAATAAAACTAAACTGCTGAGGCTGACGCCAATCGCCCCTAAAGCTGTTACCCCGCGAGAGAATTGCTTCAACCACGAGACAAGTGTTGTGCCTAGTATTAACGGTAACAATATAATAATCGGTAGCACACTCGTATCCATTGTCATGATTAGGCGGTGAAACCTAGGTGTATTTCATCTTTCAAGGATTACAGGACAGCAAAGAGCAGTCCAAAAATTCAATCTTGAAAGCCATGTGTGTCAAAAAAATTAAAAACAAGCTGTGTTGCGCAACTCGTAAAGCGATAGCAATTTCCGATGTTACTATGAAAATTGCAAATAAAACCGATCATATTACATGCGTAAAACAACATCAATCTTTTTTATGAACCACTTACACATTATACGCCTGACGAAACTGTCTAGACATCTATTGCGGCCTTGTTGCTGAATATTTAAACATCGAGGCTATGGATTACGCTCACTTAATCAGCCTCAGTATTTTTAACTTAGCGGTTGGATCGTAACGTCCTGATCACCCCGCTGTGATAAAGCCCTAACCAATTCTTGTTGCTGTTGCTCGGTCAGTTGCGTCTGGATTAATTGCAACATGTGCTGGATCGTATCTGGGCTGTTCAGTGGCTCATTTAATTCAGTCTCTTCAGTTTTGGCTGGAAGCGATACCTTTGATCCGAGTTGCAACTGCTGATAAATCTGATCATAAGTTTCTTGTAGTTTTTCAGGCTGAATCTCACTGAGCTTTTTATTCTGTAGTTGTAAGCACTGAAAACGAGAAGCCTGTTCCAGCAGTTCAGGACGGTTGCCGCTGGCAATGATTTGGAGTCGTGGAAACGCTTGATTTAAACGGGTCAAAATCACTTGAGTCATGTTTTGATCGAGTTGGTGGTCTATGGCGTCGATCAATAAAATACCGTCACCTTCTTGGCACGGATATAAGCTATGAGGATTGAGTAGGCACAGGCGACGCACAATATCACCAATTAAGGCCACAAGGTTGCGGACACTATTCGACAACTGTTGAAACAACATGTCTTTGCCTTGATAGCAGACCATTAACTGTAATCTAGGGTGATATTGCAGATAAATATTGGTCACATTGGGCAACACGGTCTCTAAGGCTTGTTTTAATGATCTGAGTGACGGCGCGTGTAGATCGGCCTGAGCTTGCGCCAGTTTTTGTCCAAAAAGTGGCGTGTCAGATGTGTTGGATGAGTCAGTTGGGTTTTTTGGATGTAATAAATTTTGAATTAATTCGGCACTTTGTGCATTTTCTATATCGGATATTTCTCGAAACCACTCAAAAAAACGAATAAACGTGGTAAAGGGAATGGCCGAGATTTCATAGGCATGTGAAGGCTGAAAAATAGCAGGATTATTTTTATTGAGAATATTTACGTCGTTGACGAAGCGTTCAGCAGGGTAATAGGCTATAAGCGGCAGCCCTTGTAACGGATCGGCTTTGAGGGCTTTTTGATACAGCGCAACCATCGATTCTAATTGCTGTGTTTCGGCCTTACTGAGGCCGACGCCTTGACTATTTAAGGTTTTATACAATTGCCATGAACAACATTGTGGGTCTTGGTCTTGTTGATCACTTGAAAGCTGAAATGCGCCAATGTCTTCGGGAAAACTGACTTGAATATCAAGTTTCGATTGCAAGCGATTTAACATGATGTCTTGATCGAGCATTACCACGCCTGCGGTGCGTAAATCTTTATAGCGTGCAGCGAACCAAGTGAGGGCCTGGTAACTAAAGCGCAGTAGGGATGTTTTTCCGGAGCTTTGATCACCCAAAATTAAGGTAATCGGCAGATCGTGATAATTAAAATTGAGGGTGATATCAGTAAAATGAAGGGTGTGCTTGAGTTGAATCGATTGTATTTTCATGGTGCACCTTTTACTGATTTATTGTTTATTTACCTTTTTCATCATACTAGCTGACCGCCTGTGCCAAAGATTTTGGCATTTGACGTTTTAAATGCTGCATCAAGTCATAAATATGATGGATATTTAAACTTACTTTAGCACGTGTGCAGGCCACGTAAAGTAACCGTAACTCTTCGTCACTAATTTTATAATCTTTATCGTTGAGCTTAAATTGGTAGTCATCTTCAATATGCACTCGATCCCATTCTAAACCTTTGGCTTTATGGGCGGTCGAGATGATGTAGTCGGCTTGATCTATCGGGGTGATTTTCGCCAGTGCCTTTTTCAGCGGGTCAGTACCGTGGTCATCGACCAACTTCACCAGCGGTTTAATATCGCTGCCGTCATTGGTCTCGCAATATTCATGTACATCATGCCAAGAGTTAAACCAGGCAAGCTCTGGGACATCGACTACGCGTTTGCCTTGCTTGAGCATGGCTGCGGCATCCACAAAACGATTGAGCCGCGCATGATCTGCTTGCAGGCTAACTTTTTCGCCCTTAACCAAACCCGCTAATAACAGTTCCATCGCACGTGCATTGGTACGACATAAAATGGCATCGCGCATCTTGGTATGTGGTTTATTGACCACTTTAGAGTTGAGCTGCGGATTACCCAATAAAGGCACGGTTTCGTTCAATGCGCCCAGTAGAGCATTGGCGTTCAAGGCAATTTCTTCACCAAAACGGAAAGACGTGGTTAAACGGGATTCGGGTAAAGGGAGTTGCTGCATGGCATTGACTGCGCCACGCCATGCATAAATTTGTTGATGCGCATCGCCAACATAGATGACTTGGGTATTCCGCTGTTTCAGTAAAATCCCCAGCATTAGTGGGTCAGCATCTTGAGCTTCATCGAACAGCACATAATCCGCAGGAATATTCGGTTCAGACAAAGCCCAAAGTTTTAAATAAATATCGTGTCCAATCCCTGCTGCATGGTTCGGATCAATCGACTCTAACCAACGACGTTCAATCGCAGGATATAAGTGCTTTTGTAAGCTTTCGATATCGTCAGGATGCAACCAACTCGGTGCTTGTAGATGTCGTGGGGCAGGGTACTGTGAACTGGTTGAACAGAAATAACTGACAGCGTTTGCTACCAGACTCGCCAAACGTGATGGCATGAGCACATATTTTTCATAACGACCACCCATCATACGACGTAGGGTGATCGGTTCTAGTCGATATTCTTTGGCAATAAAACTGGGGCTTAAACGCGGTAGACGCAGTTTGTCAGTCACTCCACGTGGAACACTGCGATAGGCCAATGAGTGGAAGGTGCGACAGTCGACATTTTGATGAAAACGATTCTGTGCTTCGGTGGCAATGGCTTTGTTAAAGGCCAAGTACATGCCACGCCGCTGAGGCATGGCATCACTGATCATTTGGAGTGTAGTGGTTTTACCTGTGCCAGCATAGGCAATCACTTTAAATGATTTTCCAAGACGTGCGTTATCTATGGCAGTGGCCTGCTCATAGGTCGCGGTCGGTTTTTTAAGCTCTGGCACGGTTGCGTCTTAGTGCTGACGGTTGGCTTTTTCAACCAAACCGGAAAGGCCTTGACGACGAGCGAGTTCGTTAAGTACCAATTGAGGATCAATATCGAAATAACCCAACATCACAATGGTATGGAACCAAAGGTCTGCCACTTCGTAAATTAAATCGTTTTTGTTGTCTTCATTGGCTTCGATTTTAAAATCTTTAGCGGCAATGATGGTTTCAACACTTTCTTCACCGATTTTTTCTAAAATTTTATTCAGGCCTTTATGGTAAAGCTTCGCCACATAAGAGGACTCAGGATCGGCTTGTTTGCGTTCAGCCATCATTTTACCTAAGTAGTCGAGTACTTCGACTTGCTCAGATTGTGCATTGGATGCATTCATCGCAAGGGTATGTGGATTTGCTGATTTTGCGCCATAAATTGCAGCCGGATCTTTTAATTGCGCATCGACAATTTCCCAGCCATTGGCAGTAAGCTTGCGGTAGAAGCATGACTCACGGCCGGTATGGCAGGCAATGCCGCCATGCTGTTCAATCTGCAGCACAATCACGTCAGCATCACAGTCCAAACGGATTTCATGCACAGTTTGGAAATGGCCAGATTCTTCACCTTTATGCCATAACTTATTGCGTGAACGTGAAAAGTACACCGCTTGATTTTTTTCTGCAGTTTGCGCCAACGCTTCACGGTTCATCCATGCCACCATCAAAACGCGTCCGCTTTGATGATGCTGTGCAATAGCAGGCACTAAGCCTTGTTCGTTAAATTTTACTTCATCGAGCCATTGCAGGTTGTTCATGAGGATTTCACCAATTCAAAAATCAAAAAATAAAATGCTGCAGCATTTGAGCAGCATCATAGTGTAAGCCATCAAGAGAATGATGGGGAGTTTATTCTTAATCAAATTTTAAATTGCGCAGTTCAGCAGCAGAATCATCTGCAGGCTTACGGGCAATGTCGGCATAATTCATTTGTCCAAATGCACCTGTTTTTAAGCCAGAAATCGTGATGGCCATTTCTTTGCGGAAAAACGGCAGCTGATACATGGCACGAAATGAAATATCACGCAGCGGTGCTGTCCAGCGATGATGTGATTGATAAAACGGTGTCAGTAGGCGGCTAAAAAATTGGTAAAACCGCACGGACGGCAACCGCAGTTGATGATACTGCTGCCAGAGGTTTTGCAGTGAGAAATCCTGTTGATATTGAAGCAGGGCTTGACTGATGGCCCATGCATCGAGCAGCGCCATATTGGCACCTTGTCCAAGCTGCGGACTCATGGCATGAGCCGCATCTCCTAAGATACCGATACGACCTTCACCAAGTTTGCTCAGCACCACATCACGATAGTTGGCAGACAGCCATTGCTGCGGATCATCTGGATGTGGAATCACATGCGCTAACCATTCTGCAACACTCAGCCAGCGTTTCGAAACTTCAAGCAACCATTGCTGCTGTGCGCTTTTGGTTTTTAAGAATCCTTCTAAATCTGCTGTAGGTAGACTCCAGAAAATGCTCGAAAGGCGCTGTTCAGGCTGCGTTGGAATTGCTCCCGTAGGCATTACACCCATCATGATGTTGGAGCGGTCATAGAACTGATGCAAGATCTGCGGATTCAGCACTTCGCATTCAGGCACGATGATCCACTTTGCACCCCAAGGGTAGGCTTGGTTGAGCTTTTCCCATGCTTTAGGGCGTAAATGGCTGCGTGCGCCATTGGCGATCAACACGAGATCAAATTGACGTTGAAAGGATTGATCTGCGGATTGTCCAATCACGTTTATACCGTCACTGGACTCTTGAAGTTCATGTACCTCATGCGCCATGCACCACTCAACGTGTTGAGGATATTCACGGACTTTGGATGCAAGGACATGACAGAGTGTGGCACGGTGAATGCCGAGTCCATATGAACGTTCATCGGCTTGTCGATAATGACTGTTTATCAGCAAGTCACCGCCAGCCAGTTGACCTTCCAAACCTGTTACCAAAGCGCCAAGGCTTAAGGCGTGTTCCAAAATGCCTAAATGTTCGAGAACTGCCAGTCCGGCAGGTTGTAATAATAATCCTGCACCCACAGGTTCAAGTTGTGAGACTTTTTCATATAAGCAGATCTGATGGCCTTGAGCAGCAAGCATTGCAGCAGCAGCTAATCCTGCCGTACCTGCACCGATGATGGCAATGTTTTGAGTTTTCATTGTTTTAAAAGTTGATTTTATCTCAGCCCAATGTATCAAAGATGCTGCATAAAACCCAATAAAAAAGCCCTCATTTTGAGTAATGCCAGTCAGTTAAGAGATTGACTGGCTTTTTCTTGGGTATTTTTGAGGTTTTCCTTTTACAACCCTTGGATAACTCCTCACTCTTCTCTCAGGTATAACATACCGATTAGATTTCTCCATT
>NZ_VOYQ01000005.1:0-138996 GCF_013420195.1 Acinetobacter sp. YH01024 | reverse complement strand
CTGCCATACTGGCAGGGCTTTCAATACTATTGAACACTCTTCAGTTGTTGTCAGAGTATTCGTCTGATGAGCTGAATGCGATTGCTCAGATCGCATTCAATTTATAAAAAATGTGTAGATACCTATGCTCCCAAAGAGAGAGGAAAATACGTTGCATTTAACTTGCGAAAGCTCTTTCCAGCAAACGCTCCACATCGACCATTTTGGCGTCCAACATCCCCACTACTTGCCCATGTTTAGCGCTATAACGGCTTTGAATAAAGCCATTTGCTACATAGTCAGGCGCATAGCGTTTCAGTAAAACCGTTTGTGCCAAGACCGTTAAACGGCTCACTAGACTGCGCCCCATAAATTGTAAATCTTCAGGCGATTGATGGAACAACCTGAACAAGTCCTGCAATTCTGTTTGCAAGCTTTCATCTGTACTTGCTGTACTGGCCAAATCTTTAAACAGCACCTCAATAGATTCAGGATCACGCCCAATCGCGCGCAGCACATCTAGGCACATAACATTGCCTGAACCTTCCCAAATGGTATTCACAGGTGCTTCTTTAAAAATGCGCGCCATGATGCCGTTATCAACATAACCATTACCACCAAAGACTTCCATCATCTCACCAGTTAGTTCGACTGCACGTTTACAAATCCAAAACTTAGCTGCTGGGGTCATAATGCGTTTCCATGCCACAGACAAGGCATCATCTGATTCATAGCACTGCGCCAAATGAAAACTGAGCTGCGTCGCTGCTTCACTCTCTAAAGCCAAATCTGCCAAAACTGCACGCATTAAGGGTTGTTCAATCAAATGTTTACCAAAAGCCTGACGCTGACGAGTATAGGCAATGCATTGCACCAAAGCTTGACGCAGCATGGCGCTCGAACCGACCGAACAGGTCAGACGGGTATAATTCGCCATTTCAATAATGGTTGGAATGCCACGCCCTGCCTCACCAATCATAATGCCCCATGCATTTTTGAATTCGACTTCCGAGCTTGAATTACTGCGGTTACCGACTTTTTCTTTTAGGCGTTGCACCTGAATATTATTCTTCGTGCCATCTTCCAACCAACGCGGCACAAAGAAACAAGCCAAGCCATCTTGTTCGGTTTTTGCCACCACCAAATGCGCATCACACATGGGCGCAGAGAAAAACCATTTATGTCCTGTGAGCAAATAAGCCTTGCCTCGTCCTGTTTCTGCTACAGGCACGGCAATGGTTTCATTGGCACGCACATCCGAACCGCCCTGCTTTTCGGTCATGCCCATACCGAGCCAAATCGACTTTTTCTGCGCAATCGGCATATCGCGTTCATCATATTCCGTCGATAGTAGTTTCTCGCCAATTTTCGCCCACAGTTCAGGCTCACGTTGAATGAGCGGAATACTGCCGAGCGTCATGGAGTTGGGGCATAAATTGCCACATTCAACCTGTCCTGCAAGATAAAAACGTGCTGCCCATTCCACCCATTTAGTCTTAGAGTTTGGCTGATTAAATGGATGTGCGTGGGTATCAAACTGGCGGTTGAGACCCATCCATTTATGCCATGAGGGATGAAACTCGATAAAGTCAGTACGGCGACCACGCGCATCGAAGGCATGTAAAATTGGCGTGTGTTTGTTGGCTAAAGCCCCATGCTGAAAATATTCACTCGAACCTGCGACTTTGCCCATTTCGCATAAGGTCGGCTGATCATGGCTGCCATAGCGTTTTAAAATTTCATGTAAAACCGTATCGCTTGAAAATAGATTGTAGTTTTCCAGTTCATCAAATTGGTTGCTGATTTGATGCGTCATCCATGTCTGTTCTAATGTATTCATCGTCTATATTTTCCGCTTGTTCTTGTTGGCTTTTCATTTCAGTATAGAGAAAATTTAAAGCATAGACGTTCGGTTTTCCGCGCTTAAAAATATGAAGCATTCAGCCATTCAAATACGGCGTAAGCCACGTCAATCACGTGCCAAACTGACGCAAGAAGCCTTACAGGACAGTTTTGTTCGGCTTTTGCATGAGCGTCCTGCCAGCCAAATTACCATTCGGGAAATTACCGACCTTGCAGGCGTGGGCTTGGGAACGTTCTATGAATATTTTTCTAAAAAGGAAGATTTGATTGCGCTAACCATTCATTTACATGTGAAACACAATGCGGAAAGCTTAAAAAGTTATGCACATAGCTTGATCAAGTTATCCACAGATTTGAAGTTTCAGACTTATTTAGAGCGGATTATTCATTTTCAAATTGAGCAAATTCAAGCACAGCAGTTTTTATGGTCACAGGTGTTTTTGTTAGAACGGCAGATTTCAGATATTGAAAGTTACCGTAAGAGTTATGCCATGATGGTGCAAATGTGGCGCAGTATGCTTGAGCCATTTATACAGGATGATGAACAGCTCAAACAGATGGCTTTAAATATGCAGCGGGTGTGTTATGGCTTTGTGTCGCAAACTTTATTGATTGAGCCTGATTTTGGGGAGTGGGATGAATTAAAGCGAGATATAATTCATATGTTGCGCGATTAGACTTCGCGGACAAGTCTAATGATGTTTCAAATGCATCGGTGAATAAAATAAAGTCATGTTATTTACAAAAAATCGGCTCTTAAACCAGTTATTTTAGATATTTAGGAAATTCATTTTTACGGTAGAAGAAAATCATTCATCACTTGTTTCATCCGTCAATAAAAGTGCTTTAGAAGTTAAGCTTTTATTGCCAGCTTACTTGTCTCATTTATACGCCTTTGCAATGCTGGCCAGTTGTAAGCTCTTTAAAAATTCAGCCGTATATTTTGGACTATGGCCTAATGCACCACGATGATAGCCATTTGGGATCGCCTGATAGACTACTGGCAATTTTTATTTGCACACTTTCTGGTAATAACTTTGAGTACCAAGGTGATCGACAAATGGTCTGCGGCGCCTTAAACAAACATCAGTGTTACGGTTAGGGTCATATATTCAATCGACTGCCGTTTTAAATAGCTTGGGGATGGCCTTAAGTCTGAATTTTTTAAAAGATTGGCTGAGGTGCTTATTTTAACTAATTTTTTTATTTCTGATAAACAACGTTTACGGGCCTGATTTAGTAAAGACTGCATATCTGGACTAACCTGTTGATCTACATTGATCGATCTGCTTCGGCTACTCCCAACAACACGCTGGGGAAAAATGCCGCTACGTTGGTATCTGGATTTGGATTGGTTTCTACGTATTCAGCAATACATTCATATTGATAACCACCCGGTGCCAAGGGTATTGCAGCTTTAAGATTCAATTCAAGCGCATCTTTTTGTCCCTGAGCTGCAACCGCAATAGCAGCTGCACCACCTTGACTATGCCCCCATCACCATCCAGTCTTTATTAAATTGCTTCGGCTTCCAAGAATGCAGTGCATGTACAGAATCCACCAAATTATAAACTTAACTGACTACATTCATATAAGGGTGCTGTTTTGGCTTACCTAGTCCTTGATAATCTGTTGTAACCACTACATAGCCATGCCTCAAACAACTGTCGATTGCACCATCTATGACTAGTTGCAAACTATACACAGGCCCATTGTATAATCACTTGAAGGAGCACTTGTATCAGCCACACAGTCGTGCCATGTGCTCATGCCAATACGGTCCAGTCTTGTTTAAGTGCTTATCCTTTTGGGAGTAAAATATACCCCGAGGTCAAAATGGGTTCGCCATTAACCCCCTCGACTACGATATGCGATCACGTAAGGTTGCCTAGTATGTTGATATGATGTAGGAATCGATTCACGCTGGAGTGACAACATCTGACCTGACAACAATAAAGATAGGTGTGCCAACTAGCATCACCCCATCACCCCATCACCCCATCACCCCATCACCCCATCACCCCATCACCCCATAAAATATTAAAACAAAATATATAAATAATATAAATTCAATAACTTAATCAATCGAATTAACCATTCGTTCAAAACTATATTTCCATTTGTCAAAAGCTAAATAAAGTTTTAGAGTAAATGAGTAGATAAAGACTCTTAAGCTTTCAATCACAACAGTTTTATGATATCTCGTCGATTTATTGCTGCCTAAAAATTTTTTACAATAAGAGAAAAACTGTTGTCACATTGTCACTTTAAAATGAATTAACAAAACGGTTAATGTCATGTGCTGTTGAGCGTGTTATCAATTGATAAGGTTATAACTCCCAACTTTAATACATGATTATAATAATGGAGATACTCAATGAGCGACGACGTTAAAAAATGTCCTGTCACCCACCTAACAACTGATGCTGGTGCTCCTGTTGTAGATAATCAGAACAGTATGACGGCAGGTGCACGTGGTCCTTTGCTTGCCCAAGACCTATGGCTTAATGAAAAACTCGGTAATTTCGTTCGCGAAGTGATTCCAGAGCGTCGTATGCACGCCAAAGGTTCTGGTGCCTTCGGTACGTTTACCGTAACTAACGATATTACCCAATATACTCGTGCTAAAATTTTCTCAGAAGTTGGTAAAAAAACTGAACTTTTTGCTCGTTTTTCTACCGTAGCAGGTGAGCGTGGTGCTGCAGATGCAGAACGCGATATTCGTGGTTTTGCCCTGAAATTCTATACTGAAGAAGGTAATTGGGATTTAGTTGGTAATAACACACCAGTCTTCTTCCTACGTGATGCTCGTAAATTCCCTGACTTAAACAAAGCAGTAAAACGTGATCCGAAAACCAATAAGCGTAGTGCAACTAATAACTGGGATTTTTGGACTTTACTTCCTGAAGCTCTACACCAAGTTACTATTGTGATGTCTGACCGCGGTATTCCAGATGGTTACCGTCATATGCATGGTTTTGGTAGCCATACTTTCAGTTTTATTAATGCCAATAATGAACGCTTCTGGGTTAAATTCCACATGCGCACTCAACAAGGCATTAAAAACTTAACCGATGCTGAAGCTGAAGCGATTATTGCCAAAGACCGTGAAAGCTCACAAACCGATCTGTTCAATGCAATTGAACGCGGCGATTTTCCAAAATGGAAAATGTACGTTCAAATTATGCCTGAACTTGATGCAGAAAAAGTACCTTATCACCCATTTGATTTAACCAAAGTATGGCCTAAAGGCGACTATCCGTTGATTGAAGTGGGTGAATTCGAACTCAACCGTAATCCTGAAAACTATTTCCAAGATGTTGAACAAGCCGCTTTTGCACCAAGTAACTTGGTGCCGGGCATTAGCTTCTCACCTGACCGTATGCTGCAAGCGCGTTTATTCAACTATGCTGATGCTGCACGTTATCGCGTGGGTGTAAACCATTACCAAATTCCTGTAAATGCACCACGTTGCCCTGTTCACTCGAACCGTCGTGATGGTCAAGGCCGTATGGATGGTAACTATGGTGCAACACCGCATTATGAACCAAACAGCTTCAGCCAATGGCAAGAGCAACCACAATACAAAGAACCACCATTGAAAATTACTGGTGATGCTGACTTGTGGGATTATCGTGAAGATGACAGCGACTATTTCAGTCAACCACGTGCATTATTCAACTTAATGAATGATGAACAAAAACAAGCATTGTTTAATAACACTGCTGGCGCAATGGGCGATGCACTCGACTTCATCAAATACCGTCATATCCGTAACTGTTACGCATGTGATCCAGCTTATGGTGAAGGTGTTGCAAAAGCATTAGGCTTAACTGTAGCGGATGCGCAAGCTGCTCGTGCAACTGATCCAGCTCAAGGTAATCCTGGCTTGCTTTAAGTTTTATCTTTGAATAAAAAACCACCTTTTAAGGTGGTTTTTTCTTGGCATTAAATATTCCAATTACCTTCTAATTAATCCTTAAACAATCAGTTTTTTGCCTTCATGCATGGTCAAAAATGGATTCATTAACTTTGACGTTTTACGCATGGCTTGATGTAAGTCATGCTCCGGCTGATCTCTAGCTTCATCGGTCAACTGAAAAGTCCGATAATGCATGGCCAATGAACATTTAGACTGTAAGTCTTTATGCGCTTGAAAAGCCTCTTCGGGATTCATATGCAAATATTTCATTAAACGACGTGGCTCATAAGCCCCAATCGGCAATAACGCCACACGCGGTGCGCCTAAGCGTGTATGAATTTGCTTGAAATGTGCGGCATAACCGGTATCACCTGCAAAGAAAAAATGCCCTGTGCTATGTACGATAGAAAACCCGCCCCATAAGGCATGATTTTGATCGCGCCATCCACGCCCTGAGCCATGCTGTGCCGGCGTATAGACGATGCGTAAATCTTCAAACATTTCCGATTGCCACCAATCAAGTTCAATGACATTGAAGTGTGTTGGCAAATAATAAGCATTGCCTAAACCAGTATAAATCGGCATAGCAAATTGTTCATGTAACCAATTCAAGGTTGCTAAATCCATATGATCATAATGATTATGGCTCAGTAAAACCCCATGAATGGTGGGTAATTCTTCTAAGGCAATTCCTGCAGGACAAGCACGTCGTGGTCCAGTCCCTTGACGTGGTCCTGCATACTCCGCCCATACAGGATCGGTCAAAAAATTATATGGCCCAATTTGAATTAGCACCGTAGCATGCCCAACAAACCAAACTAACCAATCATCCATTTTAGCCAAAGGTCGATTTTGCGGAATGCTACGCGAAGAAGCAAAAAACTGTTGGTATTCTTGCTCACGATCTACTTTCCATGTATCGCTTTTACGCGTCATGATCCATTTCAGCATATCTTTACGCGTAAACGCATCTGGATTTCGAAGGGTATTAAAAAATTTTTCCCCATTAAAATGGTCAGTTGCCAGATAATCAAATACAGGCTTCGTCCACGTATGTTTCATACAGCTTTTAGTACTGATTTGAAACTGTGCTGATTGAGTTTTTTGATTCATGTGTATTTAAAATTCATTCACTATGCTGACAAACCTTGCAAAGTATTTAACCTCGCAGACCTATTGATCAAGACGACCTTTCATGCGCTCAAGCCAAACCTTCCGAGATTGAGGCTTGACAAAGAGTGCCACAATTTCAGGATGAAGCTGTTTAATTTGTGCTTCAATTCTGTTGACACAAGCTTCTATATCATCTGACGTTAAATTATCTTTAAATTCAAGACTCAAAGATGCCAAAACTTGATGTGCACCCATCTGCTCTGTTAACACCCCATTGGCAGAATGCACTGCTGGATCTTGCTCTGCAACCATCAAGACATTATGCCTCAATTGTGGGTCAGCAGTTTCTCCCATGAGCAATCCTTTAGTCTCACGTGCAAGTAAAATTGCTGAAATAGCGAGTACAACCCCAATTAGAATTGATGCCAGACCATCAAGCATTGGCATATTCAGCGCGTGTGATAAATAGATACCGATCAGGGCAATAAACAGACCAATCAGCGCTGCTGAATCTTCAAATAACACGGTAAATGTCGTCGGATCTTTACTGCGTCGAAATGCTTCAAAATAGCCCTGTTTCCCTTTGATTTTACGAAATGCTTTCAATGCCACAAACCAAGAGGTCCCTTCACACAAAATCGCAATACCTAATACGATATAGTTAATCATCGGATTTTGCATTTCTTCGGGGTGATAAATATGACTAATCCCTTGATAAATCGACACGATCGCACCCAAAGCAAAGACCATCAACGCCACAATAAAAGCCCAAAAATACAGCTCTCTCCCATAGCCAAACGGATGGCGTGCATTTGCTGGCTGCTGCGATTTTTTCATACCGTAGAGCAGTAAGATTTCATTTAAAGTATCAACCACAGAGTGAATAGCTTCACTCAACATGGCCGAACTATTCGTGATATAGGCAGCGACAAACTTCACCAGTGCAATCGCTAAATTGCCGAAGAGCGCTGCATATACCACGATTTTGTTAGATTCAGACATTTAAAATTGTCCTAAATTTATTTTTATCAAACAGATCTATTTGATTTTATAACTCATTCCATAGTACTCAAACTGACTGTAGCTGTTGTTTGTTATTTTGTTGTTTTTACACCAACTGTCGATTGTTTCGACAATGCCATCATGTTCCATGTGAAACACGCTCTTTAGCGCAAAGGTATAGAAAAAAAGGAAGCCGCAGCTTCCTTATAATTCTGTAGATGTACACGGTTCAACGTACTTTATTAAAATATTGCTCGCGCCACTCTTTCCAAAAGTACATCACAATACCAAACATCACGACCACGATTCCAACAAAGGCATTGGAGCTAATATGTTCACTGTTCAACGTCGCTCCCAAAACCAATGCTATGACAGGTGTCATCACATTACTTAGTGACACCGTTGATGCGGCCAAACGTCTTATAAGCCAGAAGTAACACAGCATTGCCACAATGGATGACATGATCATGGTAAAGACAAATCCAATCATTGCACGGCCGCTTGGCAATTCGGTTGGAAAATGCTGCCAGATAAAAGGAATAATGAGCATCGATCCTAAAGCAGAAACAATCAGGGAACCGGTTGCCTGTGACATCGGCTTTAACGGTGCGTTAATCTGCTTCACCCAAAAAATCGAACTAATATACGACACCATGCTGATTAGCATCAGGACAACGCCAATTGGATTGACTTTGCTATCAGCAGAATCTGCAAAGACAAAAGTTAGACCTCCCACTGCAACCGCCATGCCCAACCACTGCAAAGCGACCAATTTATGTGTTTTTAAAATTACATGCCCAATCAAACCGGCAATTAAGGGTGAAAAACCAAAAATCAGTGCCATTAAACCAGAGGTGAGATAATTGGCTGCGAGATAAATAAACAACTGTGCGCCAATCAAATTCAAACTCCCTGCCACATAACTTTTTAATGAGGTTTCATCAAACGGCAAAGGATCACGCATCAATTTCAACAGAAACAGCGCAATAATAGATGCGCCGAAGTAACGGATAATCAACACCCACATCGGATGTATTTCCTGCACACTCCACACAATCGCGAGCGGCGTCGTCGCCCAAATCAGTACCAAAAGAGCATATATACTTGCCGTCAGCGGCAGTGAAGATTTCATTTCATTCTCAAATTTGATTGTTCTAACGACTTAACCTGAAACCCACTATTCAGATCTGGAACTACTCGTAAGACCATTAACTAATAAAGTTTAAGACCAATTATTGTTCTCCCCTTTATCAACTAAATTGGAGGCGGTATGAATGCCACCCGATCGTTTGGGGTATAAGGACTTCTCTTCAAACGATCAATAATCTCCCCTAACCCCTCTTAAAAAAAAGAGGAGGGAAACATCTAAACGAAATCCATTCTTCACAAAGACTACTCCCTCCTTTGAAAAAGGAGGGCTGGGGAGGATTAAAACCGTTGAATAGATCTATATAAGCTAAAACTATATACATGGACTACAAAATAGCTTTATAAGTGCGATGCTAAAACTAAAGACATAAAAAAACAGACCTACGTTACCGTAAGTCTGCTCCTCTTAGACATTCAGCTTACTTTACAAGTTTACGTAAATCTTGGCTTAAATCTAAATATTTATCCGCTTCAAACGCCGCATTCTTGCTAATCAATTTTTTCAAATGACGCATCTCTTTTGCAGCATTCACCGTAATACCACCAACAATGACACCGTCAGTTACACCAAACAATACAAATGAAGACTCAGCCGCCAATTCAGGTTTAATTTCACCACGAACGATCCATTCGCTTGCAGCCATATCACCTACAAATTGATAGTTGATATTCAATTGATCTGTCCAGAACCACGCTGGATTTGGGGTTGGATGTTCAACACCCATTACATGACGAGCAAAGATACCTGCTTGCAAGTTCGCATTTTCCCAAGTTTCGACACGACGGTGGTTACCACAGTCACGAAGCTGAGTCGCAACGTCACCCGCTGCATAAATATCTGGATGCGAAGTTTGGCAGTTATCATTCACTTTAATGGCAAAATCAACGTCTAAACCTGCATCAACCGCAAGTTGAGCATTTGGCACAATACCAATACCATAGATCACTGCATCGGCACGAAGTTCTTCACCGCCTTCAAGCGTGATCACCACTTCTTCGCCATCAAGCTTACAGTCAGCAATAGAAGTCGAAAGACGAACATCTACACCTGCAAGACGTTGCTGTGCCAATAAGAATTCACTTAAAACACGTGGAGATGAACGACCCATGACCATCGGACCCATTTCAATCACGGTCACGATACAGTCTTTAGAACGTGCTGAAGAAGCAAGCTCAAGACCAATCACACCACCGCCGATCAATACAATACGGCGACCCGCTTGTAATACAGGCACCAATGCTTGTGAATCTTCAAGGTTACGTAAGGTATAAACGTGTTTACCCAAAGCATCGAAATTCGGTAAACGGCGTGCTGCACCACCAGTTGCTAGAAGCAACTTGTCAAATGCAACAATTTCGCCATTTT
Organism: Acinetobacter sp. YH01024; assembly: GCF_013420195.1. Taxonomy (NCBI): domain Bacteria; kingdom Pseudomonadati; phylum Pseudomonadota; class Gammaproteobacteria; order Moraxellales; family Moraxellaceae; genus Acinetobacter; species Acinetobacter sp. YH01024. Next base: position 128,602 of record NZ_VOYQ01000005.1, on the reverse strand, counting down.
TCAGTTCAACTGTTTTCGCATCGCTATGGATTTTCACAACGCCATTGCCACGAATATGTTCAACACCGAGTTCTGCCAATTTTTCTTCTGACAGAATTTCGATTTTGGTCTCTTCAGGTTTTAGAATTACGTCTTTAGACAAAGGCGGACGTTCATAAGGAAGATGTGTTTCATCACCCACCAAAATGATTTTGCCTTCATACTTGTTCGCACGGAGTTCTAAAATGGCGCTAGCACCAGCTTGACCAGCTCCAACAATAACGATGGTTTCGATACCATTTTGGCTCATGGGTTTGTTCCTTATTTCAATTCTGCAGATACGATGCCGAAGCCCGCAATCCACTCACTAATGTCTTCGTAGCAATGTGTTGTCATGTCGTATTCGCCCACTTCATGTAGTGCAGCAAAAGCAGCCATCCAAGAACGAACTTCTTGACCACCACGACCACCTTCAACACGAATTTCAGCTTCAGTCATTGCTTCAATGGCAGCAAAGTCAGCTTTGGCAAACGTCTCAAGCAATGCACGATCCCATTCTGGGTTTAAAGGCACTGCGACAGAAGTATCACCCGCTGCGAGTTTTTGACCGACAGCAATGATTTTGCCTTGACGTGTATTACGTGCCTCTTCAGTTGGATTACGACCTGCAATCAGGAACTCTTCCACTTCTGGTGGAACTGAACCCATTTGCGGCGTTGGTGGATCATGAGACAAACCACCTGTACCCAAAACAAGTACACGTTCATTCTCTAAGTTCAATGATTTAATGAACTGACCGACTGCACGCCCCAAAGCGACTGTACGCTTGGTTGTTGGCATCGGCGCAGCTGCACCATTGATAAAAATTGGAATCGTTGGATAACGATCAAGCTTGCCACCACAAAGGAAATGTAATGGTTGAGTCACACCGTGGTCTGCCTGCATACGATAAGAGTATGCAACATCGACACCTTCATCCAATACGCGACGAACCAGACTGATTGCTGTTTCTTCAGGCACATTAATGTGGTCATTGTCTTTACCATAATCCCAATCACCTGCTGCTTTGGCACGAATACCGACGCAGAAAGATGGCATGAGGTCATAGAAGAAACCATTGAAATGGTCTGGACCAAAAGTAATGATCAATGTTGGATTATAGTCTTCAACTTTTTTAGCAAGTTTGGCAAAAGTTTCGCGAACTTTTTCCTCTTTGTATTTCTCTTGCGGAGAAGCAAATTCCATTAGGGGACTGTGCGATGCACAAATAAGTTTAACGGCCATGGGTGACTCCTAAACGGAAGGCAGCCAAGACGGCTGCCGAGTAAGTCCTTTACGTATTTGGCGAATTAAATCTCGTCAAAGAAGCCAGCACGTGGTTGACGTAAACCACGGATACCCAGACCACATTCAGCATTAATTAAAACACCAGTTAATGGGCGGTTGTTTTGACGAGAAGCCAATAACACGTATGAACCAGTCATATCTTCAGGTTCGGGTAAGAAATTGAGCGGCATGCCGCGTGCAATCTTCTCAGGATCACGTGCATCGAGTAGACCGAGGTTTTCTTGGCCTAAAGAAGCAGCACCTTTGATGTTTACATTCATACCCGACGGAGCAACAGCGTTCACTCGTACTTTAGGCGCAAGCTCATAAGCCAATTCTTTCATAATGCCCACACCTGCATGCTTAGACGCTGTGTATACAGGGCCTCCGCCTGCCGAATACAGTGCTGAGTTAGACAAAGTAAATATGATAGAACCTTCCGAAGCTATCAATGCATCAAGTGCAGCTTTGGCACCTAAGATGAGAGATTTGGTGTTAATACCCATAATCTCATCAAAAGCTTTTTCCAGCTGTTCACCCGATGTATTGACGATATCTGCGTAATGATCCCAGATACCTGCGTTTCCGACGAAACAGTCAAGTTTGCCATAATGTTCTACAGTTGCTTGAACTGCACGAACATTATCCTCATAGCTGGCTACATCTCCTGCGATCGCAAGCACGCGGTCACCAAAATGTTCTTTCAATGCATCAACTTTCGATTGAGAACGTTGAAGAACAGCAACTTGTGCACCTTCTTCTAAGAAACGTTCAACCAATGCCCAGCCTAAGCCTGAACCACCACCGGTAATAAGTGCAACTTCGCCTTGTAGCCAACCCATGATTACTCTCCTGCCATCTCTACGTATAAAGCACCATCTTCAACAATCACAGGGAATGTCTTGATAGGATCTGTTGCTGGTAAGCATAATGCTTGACCAGTTTTCAAACAGAATCGAGCCGAATGAAGTGGACATTCAACAGTGCCATCATCTTCAAGGTAACCTTCAGACATTGAAGCATTACCATGTGAACAACGGTCGTTCATCGCGAAAAATTCGCCATTGTTGTTGAATACTGCAAGCGCATCGATACCGTTAACGCCGCAATCTACTTTCAATGCTTCGCCTTCGTCTAATTCGTCAACTTGGCAAACAAAAATCTTATTCATTAGAAGAACACGCTCAGGTTATGTGAGTTGTAAGTCACCTGATCAAGGGTAATCTTACGGTTGAAGATTTCGAAACCTTGCTCAGTATCGACTTTGCGGATCTTGTCGTGACGCTTACCACAGTAGATTGTTACATCTTTCTCTTTCTGGGTACGGTACAACAAGTACGTTACGTAAACGTCGTATTCGCCTTCAACTTCAGTCGCTTCAACAATCACATTTGAAACCATGTGTGTTGTACGTGAAGGAGGTTCTTCAGCCCAAGCCATACCTGTCTCTAAACGAGCTACACGGCGTTCCAACAAATCTTTTGTATCGTTAAATACCCAAGTTGTTGGCGGCTCAATCGAACGACGACGGTCACGTGTTTGCGCGTTTGGTGTTGTGCGTAACGTATAAGAAATATCTTCAGCTAATACAGCTAACCAATCGCGGAACTTCCAATCGTCAAGCAATTTTGCTTCACGATAAAGAAACTGACTAATTTGGTGATGGAGTTCTAAACTAATTTGACTCATTTCATAAGCTCCTTCTCATATTCGTCAGCCGCAGCTTCAACGTCTTCCCATTTTTCATGAATCAATAGGTCAGCCCAACGACGGTACATACCACGTGCAGCTGTTTCTGAGAAAATGTAGTTGGTGATACCAGGGATACCATCTTCACGTACTTTCTCGTTACCTTTACCCATTTCCATAATGAGTTTGTTTTGACGGGCTTTATAACCACGTAAAACTTTTTGAATTTCAATCCAGTTCTCAGAGTCATCTTGCTCAAGGAAACCAGCAGGACCGAATGCGCGAGTCGCAGAACGCTCAAATGCTTCTTTCACTTCTTGAGATGCTTCAGCGTCTGCAATACAGAATGCCCACACTTCAGTTTTGTTTGGACCACGTGGGTGCCATACACGAAGTGTTGCTGTACCGTTCAACCAAGACAATGTTGGGAACATGGTGTTGTGACCAGCAAGACGTAAAGCACGTACTTCGCCTAAACGCTCTTTAACTTCATCAAATGTTTCACGGAAGTAGTTTGCAACTTCACCATCTACCCAAACGTTTGCATCTGGTTTTTCTGTGAAGAAGAAGCCTGAACCATGACCGCGTGAACCATATTGAATCGCGTCTTTCGCAGTTTCCCAAACAGGACGAGCGGTTTGTGCAGCACCTAATTTCTTAGATGATTCGTCATCTGGTTTTGCACCCAATACTTGGATCGCAGATGCGTGAGAGAACAATGCGTGGTATTGGTCAGATGCAAACTGTTCAGCTGCAAATTTCCAGTTACACTCGATTTCCCACTTGTGTACACCACCGATAATTTCTGTACCACCTGGACGACGGTCAAGAACACCATCTAAGTACCAAGCGATATCGCCCATGTATTCTTCTAGGTCAGGTGTTGTTTCATCCCAACAAGCGAATACTAAGCCTTTGTATGATTTAACACGGTTAACTTCAACAAGACCCCATTTCTCTTTACAAGCACCGTGCGGGAACGCGCGGTCTTCAAGTGGAATATCTTTTAAAGAACCGTCAATGCCGTAAGACCAGCCGTGGTACGGGCAAGTAAATGCACGTGTATTACCACAGTCCGCGAAGCTCACACGCATAGAGCGGTGACGACATTGGTTTAAGAATGCTTTGATTGAGCCATCTTTTTGACGTGCCACGATGATTGGATCTTCACCCATATAGGTATTGAAGAAATCGCCGGCTTTAGGAATTTGGCTCTCATGGCATAGGAATAACCATGTACGACCGAACACACGTTCTAATTCAAGTTCGTAAATGTCTGGATCGGTATAGATAGATGGCGTGATACGTCCATTTTGTGCATCGACCAAAGCATCGATTTCGCGCACATCAATTTTTCCACTCATGAAAAGCTCTCCTGTGACCAGTAAGGCACAAAGTAATAGACTCAACTTTTCAACGATGATGGATTTTAGAGCGATATTCGGGAAATATTTATTTTGTTTTAATTAAGAGATTTTATGGATTATTACGGTAGATTTTTTTTATGGCATTTTTTTTAAATTGCCGAGAACACCATTTATTTCGTGAATGGTAAAATAATCCTCACGCAATAGTTGTTTATAGATTATACTGAACGGACTTCTAAGTAAGACATTTTTTGGATTACTCCACGGGTTGATTATATGGAATTACGACACTTACGCTACTTTATTACTGTCGCTGAAGAACTCAATTTCAGTAAAGCTGCGTTAAAACTTTATACTGCTCAACCTTCTTTAAGCCAACAAATTAAAGATCTTGAAGAAGATGTCGGCGTAAAACTGTTGCACCGGACTAAACGTAAAGTTGAGCTCACAGAAGAAGGTGCCGTATTTCTAGAACAAGCACGTTTGACACTAGCTCAAGCAGACAAGGCCGTGGCGATGGCACGTCAGGTTTCACAAGCCAAACAGCAGATGCTGCGCATTGGTTTTGTCCCTGTCGCAGAGATGAAAATCTTCCCTTATGTGCTGCCAAATTTACGTGTTCAGAACCCAGAACTCAAGATTGAATTACTCAGTTTAAATAACCGTGATCAGATGAAATTGCTGCAAAAAGGTGAACTGGACATCACTTTTACCCGCAATAACTTCCACAGCGACGAAATTGAAAGTCAGTTTGTACTGCGTGAACCGCTGATCTTTATTTTACCCAAAGATCACCCTTTAGCGAAGTACGAGCGCATTCCAGTTAAAGCATTGAATGGGATTGATTTTATCATTCCTGCACGTGAACAATCTGGCACGTTGCATGAAGCCATTTTGGACTTTGCTTCGACCCATGATATTCAATTTAATATCGTGCAAAAAGCCGACAATATCCTGTTTAACATTAACTCCATCGGCATGGGCTTAGGCTGCACGATCCTACCGGGATACATCGCGCCATTGACCATGAACAATACGGTGATTCGTCCTTTAGATGTCGAATTACCGTATCTAGACTTGTATGTAAGTTACCGAAAAACGGCGAGTTCTGTGGCTGTAGATAAATTCCTTGAACTGCTAACCAAAGTTTTTTATCTCGATATTAATCGCGAACAGCGTTAATTTTCGCCAAGTCATAATTTATAGATATAGCACCATTATTTTTAAAATGAATAATGGTGCTTTTTTTATGGCTAAAAAGTCGCTTTTTTAATCGTTTAAATGTTTTAATCGACGCATTTTATCTATCATGCATATCGACTTGATGGAAAATAACTTATAAATTTTAGTTTAGACATTGATAAAAATTGCTAAAAATTGCCGATTTACAACTTAAGTCTAATAAATAATTCCCCTTCCCCAACCATTCAGATGAGCTTATTTTATGCCTTTTTACTGATTTAGACCGTACACTGTCGACCAATTAATGAGAATAATACTCATTTAAAGTATTTCTTTCAAAAGATTTATATAAAAAAAAGGATGGCAAAACCATCCTTTTTTTGAATTTCATGTCAGTGACAAGAAATTACACACCACGCGCTTTTAAATAATCTTTAATCACGGTGTTGAATTCTTCTGCTTTTTCAACTTGTGACCAGTGACCACATTGGCTAAAGATATGCGCATCCGCATTTGGAACTGTGTTCAAAATATCCCACGTACGAGATACTGGAATCACCACGTCTTGTACACCGTGAATCAACAATACTGGCACAGTAATGTCTTTCATTTTTTCAAAGTCGAGTGGGAATTCGAAACGGTCACGGTCGCGTGCGCCAACAACATCCATCAAACGATTTGATGCATAGTCATTTGCAGCAGAAGCGAAACGTACTTTTACCAATTCGTCTGTGATCAAGTTTTTGTTTACAACAAACATAGACAAGGTTTTCTTGATGCCTTCTTCGGTTAATACAGGGTTTGCATGTGCTTTAAGTGCTGCAGTTTGTTTAGCACCGCCTGTACCCATAGACACGATACCCAATACACGTTCTGGATAGTCCAAAGCCATTTGGAATGCTAACCAGCCACCGAGTGAGTTACCCACTAACCAAGTTTTTTCAATACCTAGGGCATCTAACGTACGTACAGCGTGATCAACCCAAGCACGGATACCATAAGCAGTATTCGGTGCAACAACAGTTTGACCATAGCCAATCGTATCGATAGCGATACAACGAGCTTGTTCACCAATTTGTGGAAGGTTTAACCACCAGTTTGCCGCAGCAGATACACCTGTACCTGAACCGTGTAAAAATAGAATTGGTGTGCCTTCACCCACTTCGTGGTAATGCGTTAATTCGCCTTCAGCAGTTTCAATCCATTTATCTTCTAAACCAAAGAATGAATCAGTTGTATAGTCAGGAATCTGAACAGTGCTCATACATGCTCCTCGTATTGCGTAGAGCTTATGTTTCAATCCATAACGGATTTAAACACAAGGGGGACTCTTTTGGATTTTGTGGTTTTTACAGTCTCATATTACCTGTTCAGCCACTGCTAACTGATACATATTTACGATCATAAACAACAAATAGACTATAATTTAAGTTATTGTTTTTAAATACATAACTCAAAAATATATCCATAAAATCTTTGAGGTATTTCTTTTTTAAATAAACCAGCGAATAAAAAGGGAAGCAATGAATCCACTTCCCTCTTTTTTATCCTGAGAAATTAGAACTTATAGGTATAAGTTGTCGCGACACGGTACTCTTGCAAGTCAGATTTGTAATCGAAATCGGCATCGATATACATGGCTTGTACACCTAAACCCTTTAACTGACCTTCAGGTACCGTGTAATTAACAATCAAATTAAGCTCATCTGAGTCTTGGTTTTTCACACCTTTCACCTCAGCATCCCAACCAGTGAAATACACCGCAGTTGCATTCAAGCCTTTCACACCCAATCCTGAGAAATCATAGTTGTAATTTACACCTACAGATTTTTCATCTTTTTGAGTGAAGGTTGCTACACCCCAGTTCGACAAATAAGCACCTGGAACCCAACCACCCAATGTTGGGAATGCACTATCCCCCATCATTTGCTGGTAGTTCAACCCAACAGTGTGCGCGCCATAATTCACTTTTGCACTAGCAGATAATGCTTGGTTATCTAAATGACCATATAAGCTGCTACCTGAATCTGCTGTATCGAAGTAACGTACATGGCTATCTAATTTAGCATTTTCACCCAATTTGGTTTTGTATGCCGCACCTACATAATGCTGCTGATAAATATCTTTTACATCACCAAACCAATAACCTGCTGAAAGTTCAGGGGTAAATTGATGATCCACACCTGCGATAATCATGCCGTCAGATTCAAGACCTTGATCTGCATGACCACCTGGTTGACCTAAAGTAAATAATGTCAAATCACGGAATTGGTTGTCATAACGGTTGTTAATGCCGTTCACATAAGCCAAAGTCAATTTGGTATCTTTTAAATCTTTTGACTCTAACCAAGCACCACTGAAGGTGGTCACTAACTGACGAGTTGGATCATAGGTCAAAACTGGTGAAATCGGCAATAATTCACCTACGCGAAGTTCTGTTTTAGATACCTTCGCTTTTAGGGTTGCACCCACCTTACCGAATTCATCCTTAGATTTTTTACCATCATGCGGCAAAATATAATCAGCATTTTTGTCACGAGCATTCAATTTAAATGCGTGCTGTACCAAAAGGTCAGCACCCACTTGAATACCTGCACCAATATCTTGATACCCTGATTTGGCATCCAAAGTCACACCCTGTGACCATGAACCCCAGTTACCCGCCGGATTTTCTTTAATTTGACGGTCTAAGTAGAAGTTTTTAAATTTCAATTGTACTTGGCTGTCGTCAACAAAGTCCGCATAAGTTGCAGATGTTCCTAATGTTGCTGTCGCAGCAAGAATTGCTATCCATAAATTTTGACGACGCATGGCTTATTCCCAGTGATCAAATTAAGCTATGACATCATCATGCTCAACAATACCTTGGAAAAAAATCCGACTACAGTATTAAGGTTTATCAGGCTTTTGTACGACTTGAACTTTGGAAGTTATTTCTGGTTATTTTCCTTAGAGATTAAAACAATAACTCTTTTTTATCATTTAGAACAACTGATTAAATTAACCCCATGTTTTATTAACATAAAATTTAAAGTTTTTTATTATTTGCAATTACATGCGCTGTATTAATTGCTTTTAAGTTTAATCAAAGTTTTCTAATGAGATTTATCCTCATTTAATTTATAAAATTTAGCTATGACATGATATTTAATTTATATAATCATCAACAACTTAAAGTTAAATTTTACTACTATGGCTGCTCGAAATCAGCCATTGGTTCGTAAGACATTTCTTATTTCAATCCACTTTTCATGCCTCAAATCAATCTCAACGTAATCTCAAGCCCATCTCAAACCAACACAGCCACTTCAGACATAAAAAAAGCGCCCATTTCGGGCGCTTTTTGATTTAAAGCAAATTAAGCATTGGCTTCTTTTGCTTTAGACATGGTCAATGCCAAATCTTCGATCATATCTTCTTGACCACCAACAGTACCACGACGACCAAGCTCAAGAAGAATTTCACGCGCAGAAACGCCATATTTCGCTTCAGCACGTTTCGCGAATAACAAGAATGATGAGTAAACACCGGCATAACCTAAAGTTGCTGCATCACGGTCAGCACGGATCGGGTTGTGCATCATTGGAATAACAAGGTCTTCAGCAATGTCTTGTACTTTAAACAAGTCCACACCTGTCTCCATTTGCATACGGTTGGCAACCGCAACAAACAATTCAAGTGGAGTATTACCTGCACCTGCACCTAAACCTGCAGAAGCTAAATCGACACGCGTTGCACCAGCTTGAACCGCTGAAACAGAGTTCGCAACACCCATACCTAAGTTATGGTGACCGTGGAAACCGATTTCGATCTCTGAAGCCAGGTTGGCACGTAAAATACCCACGCGGTCAGTCACGTCTTGAGGCAACATATAACCAGCAGAGTCAGTCACATAAATACAGTTTGCACCGTATGACACCATTTTGCTGGCTTCTTCCAAAAGTTTTTCAGGAGTTGCCATGTGCGCCATCATCAAGAAGCCCACAGTGTCCATGCCAAGTTTACGTGCAGCAGTAATGTGCTGTTCAGAAACGTCAGCTTCAGTTGAGTGCGTTGCAACACGAATAGTTGCTACACCAACATCATGTGCCATTTTCAAATGGTCAACCGTACCAATACCAGGAAGTAAAAGTGCAGATACTTTCGCCTGTTTCAGGTTTGGAATCACCGCTTTTAGGTATTCTTCATCGGTTGCTGCTGCAAAACCATAGTTCACAGAGTTACCGCCTAAGCCGTCACCATGCGTAACTTCGATTAAAGGTACACCTGCATCATCCAAAGCAGTTGCAATGGCAACCATTTGTTCAGGTGTAGTTTGATGGCGCATAGGATGCATACCATCACGTAAAGTCATATCATTAATAATAATCTTAGACATTTTGGTATTCCTTAAGCTTCAGCAGTGTTTAATACGCGTTCTGCAAACATTTCTGCAGTACGTGCAGCTGCCGCAGTCATAATGTCGAGGTTACCTGCATATTTAGGAAGATAATCACCTAAACCTTCAACTTCTAAGAAGATTGAAACACGGTTACCGTCAAATACAGGACCATTGACCAGTTTGTAACCTGGTACATATTTTTGAACTTCAAGAATCATCGCATGTACAGATTCAGTGATTGCTGCTTGATCTGGTTCACCTTCAACAAGACAGTGAACAGTATCACGCATCATCAGTGGTGGCTCAGCAGGGTTAATGATGATGATCGCTTTACCTTGTTTCGCACCGCCCACTTTTTCAATAGCGCCAGCAGTCGTACGAGTAAATTCATCAATGTTTTTACGTGTACCTGGACCCACAGATTTTGTTGAAACTGTTGCAATGATTTCGCCGTATTCAACAGGCTGAACTCGTGAAATCGCAGCAACCATAGGAATCGTTGCCTGGCCACCACATGTCACCATGTTGACGTTCGGAACTTCACCTGCGTCCAATAACGCTTCTAAGTTTACTGGTGGTACGCAGAATGGACCGATTGCAGCAGGTGTTAAGTCAATCATTAACACGCCAAGTTCATTTAATTTGCGGCTGTTTTCAGCATGAACATAGGCAGAAGTTGCATCAAATGCGATTTTAATGTCGTCTTCAATTACGTGTGCAAGTAAACCATCTACGCCTTCAGCAGTGGTTTTTAAACCCATTTTAGCAGCGCGAGCCAAACCTTCAGACGTTGGGTCAATACCGACCATCCATACTGGTTCTAAAAATTCGCTGCGTTGAAGTTTGTAAAGCAAGTCAGTACCAATGTTCCCTGGACCGATCAATGCACATTTAATCTTTTTCATGAATGTGTACTCTTAAAAATTCCGTAAAACCCAAGCTTATTTCGCTGCAAATGCTGCAGTCACAGAACCAAAGCCTTCAATTTCAACTTTGAATTCATCACCAGGATTTGCCACAACCATTGGGCCTAAGGCACCGGTCAATACGATGTCACCTGCAAGCAATGGACGACCACGACGAACCATTTCGTCAGCCAACCACACTGCTGCATTTAATGGGTTAGAAAGACACGCTTTACCCACACCTTGTGAAACCACTTCTTCACCACGAGTCATGACCATTTTGCAATTTACAAGGTCAAGATCTGCAAGTTTTACAGGCTTAGAACCCAGCACAAAACCTGCTGAAGATGCGTTATCTGCCACAGTATCAATCAACGAGATTTTCCAGTTTTCGATACGGCTATCGACCACTTCAATTGCAGGCAGTGCATATTCTGTTGCACTAATAATGTCTGCATAGGTGTGTTTTTCTTTGGTCAAATCTTGGTTAATCACCAAAGCAATTTCTGCTTCAACTTTTGGCTGAATCAATAAACCAGCAGGGATTTCTTCACCATCGCCATACGCCATGTCAGCAAACAACATACCGAAGTCAGGTTGATCAACGCCTAACTGCGCTTGTACAACTTTTGAAGTTAAGCCAATTTTACGACCTACAAGGCGACGACCTTCTGCCACCGCACGTTTGGTATTCACTTCTTGAACGGCATAAGCAATATCTACATCAGCACTTTCACCACCAAGTTGTGGACGGATTGGTGCAATCGCAGCCTGATTTACTTCCGCATCGCGTAATGCTTGCGCAACTGATTCAACAACAGCAGAATTCGACATCAATGTTTCCTTAAACTGCAAAAATTGGATGCACAACGTGTTTCATCCCGATCACCATCAAAATCAAAGTGATGAAAGTCATGTCAGGATTCGCCTAAAACATTTCACTTGACATACTACACGTTATGTTTAGATGCATTTAGCATCGAGATTTTAGAAAGTGAATACCAATACTTATTTTATTTATGACTATAGCTATTAGCTATAAATTAATCATTATTTATTATTAATATTCAAAAACTTAAGTCAAAATAATTAAATAAAATTCACTATTTTTTTCGCCCTTAAATCTGAATCTCTACTAAAAAACTTGGCTTATACGACTAAAAGATAAGATTAAAAGATTATTTTAGCGTCAGCCTAATACCCGAATAACAATGTTCAATTATGATAAATTAAGTACGCCACTTTCTTCAAATAAAAATAATTCAATAAATAACAACAAGATAAATCATAAAATTCAAACAAAGAATCTATTCCAGCTTGTGGTAAAAGGCCAAATAGTTGCGCTCAACTTTTTAAGGTAAATTTGCTAGAAGACTGCTTGTTATTGTAGAAAAATCTAGTGTTATTACTTTTTTAAATAATTGAATTTACTCATTTCAACAACTAGAGCTTGCGTTACTATTCATTTGGTAACAAAAAAGGTGAAAACAAATTTCACCCTTTTTACTCGTTTGTATCTAAAACTATACAGCTAGACGTAATTTCACGTGTTCTAGTAGAAATTCAGTCAAATCACCTACGCTATGTGCAATATGTAAGGGTTGAAAACACTGGAGTGTTTCTACAGTATGCACTCCATAGCTCACGCCTACACGTGGCATCTGAATATTGAGGGCCATTTCTAAATCATACGACGTATCACCAACCATAATGGCTTGATCGGCACGTAGTCCTGTTTCCGCCAAAATTTCTGCCAACATCAACGGATCTGGCTTAGATTTGGTTTCACTGGCTGCACGTGTCGCACGAAACAACTCATGACTTTGCGTTTGAGCCAAGACACGGTCTAGACCTTTACGACTTTTTCCTGTTGCAACAGCCAATTGTAGACCGGCATCGCGTAATTCCTGCAACATATCCGCGACACCATCAAACCACATATCCCCTTTGGAATGGGCCACATAGTGATCGGCATAACTTTGCAAAATGTCGCTGTGCAATTCAGGAACCGTCGGAAATAACCGCTGTGCGACTTCCGGCAGACCTAAACCAATAATACTTTTCGCATCAGCATCGGTCAGCGGCTGTGAATATTGATCTGCTGCAAATTTTAAACTCGCTACAATTTGACCCACAGAATCAAATAAAGTGCCATCCCAATCGAAAATGACTAGTTTTACAGCTGAGTTCATACGTTTTCCTAGATTTGATTCAGTGTTTGGTAATTCAGATTCTGGAGTGCATCAATTTATTTACCTCACCCCGGCCCTCTCCTTAAAGGAGAGGGAGAAAGAAAACTTGCGAAGCAGTCCTGCTCAGGGGGGAAGTCTAATATTTAAAACTTACTCGTCATCTTCCGAAGACTTCACCACTTTGTCAGCTTTTTGCGCGCGTAGCTGCGCCACAAGGCTTTGCATATCTTCTGGCAATGGCGCTTCAATGGTTTGGTAACCCGGAATTTCTAAACGCATGGCATGTAGACATAAACGACGTGGCTTTGGACCACGGTATTCTGTTTCATGACCATATTTTTCATCGCCCACCAATGGATGACCAATACTTAAACCATGTACACGGATCTGATGGGTACGGCCCGAAAGTGGCGACGCATACACCAAGGTGGCATGCATAAAACGTTCTTTCACGTTCCACAGTGTCTTCGACTCTTTACCTTCTTTAGGTGATACACGTACACGACGCTCGCCATTCGCCAATTCATAACGATGCAAAGGCTGATCAATCAGCTGTTTATCCAAACTCACCACGCCTTTCACCACAGCAGCGTAGGTTTTTTGGATTTTGTGCTCACGCAACATGTCTTGCAGGCTTTTTAACACGCTACGTTTTTTCGAAATCATCACCAAACCAGAAGTGTCGCGGTCAATTCGGTGAATCAGCTCTAGGTATTTCTTCCCTGTAGCGGCACGTAAACCTTCGATCAAGCCATACGCCACACCACTACCGCCGTGAACAGCAATACCAGAAGGTTTGTTTACCACCATTAAGCCTTCATCTTCGTACACCACACGGCTCAGTAAACTTTGTGCCACTTTGTCCGATACGGGAACCGCAGACTCATCTTTTTGCTCATAACGAATTGGAGCAACTCGAACTTGGTCACCAATATTGAGTTTGGTTTCCGCTTTGACGCGTTTTTTATTGACGCGAACTTGGCTTTCACGAATCAGACGATAAATGCGACTTTTAGGCACACCTTTCAGACGACTAAACAGGAAATTATCAATACGTTGACCCGCCTGATGCTCGTCCACTTCAAACCAGGTGACGCTTTGCCATTCTTGCGTAGAATTCATACAGTTACTGTGACCTAAAAAAATACTAAAATTGATTAAAAACTGATCATTTAAGCTATACTTTTCGCAAGAAACATAAGCTTAGCCCATAGGCAGATGATGCAAGGTTTGATATAGTCAGCGCACGGAAACCACCGTAACTGAGTAAAAGTTGATTCATTTCAGTATTTACTGTCATTGAACTTTCAAGCAATTACTCATTTAGCTCGGAAAGGTCCCAAAAGAATTATGCCGACGCCGAAGGCTTATTATATCGGCAAAACTGCAAACTGTTGCGTTTAATTGTGCCGTAGGTACATAAAACAGTTTGCCCCAAAAAAATATGTGCCAACCAAGGTTGGTTTTTAAACGTAAACTGATACACATCAGACCAGTCGCTCCCTGGAAATCGTGTTCAGGCCACAACGTTTGATGCATTGGATCTGCACAGTTTGTAAAGGTACGATGATAATTCCGTATCAAGACGCTCTATCAGATATGAATGGATGCTCTTCGAGCAATGTGACAGTGAAAGTTACTCACATCCAATGCACCGTTTGTCCGCCAGTGAAACGCGTTCAGGTGACTTTAATCGTTTAAAAGATTGAAGCCGTATTGCCATCATCAATACGTGAATCAAAAACCGTTGCCCACCCAAAGAAGGTCGGTACACATGCACAGATGATGTTTTTCGATCTGTGCAACTTGATCCATGCTATCTGATGCTCGCTACGAGTCAGGCGATGTTCTTCTGTGTATCACTATTAGGTGTTACACCCATGAAACGTATGTTGATTAATGCAACACATGCCGAAGAAATTCGCGTTGCACTTGTCACTGGTCAGCGTCTTTACGATTTTGACTTAGAGAATCGTACCCGTGAACAAAAAAAATCGAATATCTATAAAGGTCATGTGACCCGCGTAGAACCTTCATTAGAAGCTGTATTTGTTGAATACGGTGCAGGTCGTCAAGGCTTCTTGTCGATGCGCGAAATTGCCAATTCTTATTACAAAGCAGATCCTCGCCAAACTTCAAACATCCGCGAATTGATCACTGAAGGCACTGAACTTTTGGTTCAAGTGGAAAAAGAAGAACGTGGTAATAAAGGTGCTGCCCTTTCTACATTTATCTCACTTGCTGGTCGTTATTTGGTATTGATGCCAAACAACCCGAAAGGTGGCGGTATTAGCCGTCAAATTTCAGGTTCAGTTCGTGAAGAATTGAAAGAAATGTTGGCGTCTTTAAATGTCCCTCGTGGCATGAGCGTAATTGTACGTACTGCAGGTATTGGTCGTTCTCAAGAAGAACTGCAACTTGACCTGCAACACTTGCTTGACCTTTGGGCACAAATCCAAAGCACATCAAGTTCAGGTCCATCACCAATGTTGGTTCACCAAGAAGCCGGTGTGGTTACACGTGCGATTCGTGACTATTTACGTGATGATGTTGCTGAAATTCTGATTGACTCTGAGCAAGCGTATAACGAAGCATATAACTTTGTTAAAGCTGTGATGCCACGTCAAATCGACAAATTAAAAACTTATACTTTAAATGAACCGTTATTTGCTCATTTTGGTATCGAAAGTCAAATCCAAACGGCCTATGAGCGTGAAGTAAAACTTCCTTCTGGTGGTTCAATTGTGATTGACCAAACTGAAGCATTGGTTTCAATTGATATTAACTCTGCAAAATCAACACGTGGTAGCGACGTAGAAGATACAGCGCTAAATACCAATCTTGAAGCAGCAGAAGAAATTGCTCGCCAATTACGTTTACGTGATATCGGTGGTTTGGTTGTGATCGACTTCATCGACATGACCAAAGACCGTAACCAACGTATGGTTGAAGCTAAACTTCGTGAAGCAACACAAAGTGACCGTGCGCGTATCCAATTCGGTCAATTGTCACGCTTTGGTTTGATGGAAATGAGCCGTCAACGCTTACGTCCATCGCTTGAAGAAGCCACTGGTTATGTATGCCCACGCTGTCATGGTACAGGTATGGTACGTGACCTACGCTCTTTATCACTTTCGATTATGCGTAAAGTGGAAGAGATTGCGCTACGCGAACGTCATGGTGAAGTTCAAGTTGAAGTGCCTGTTGAAATTGCTGCATTCTTATTGAATGAAAAGCGTCACAGCCTTGTATATCTTGAGCAAACTTCAAATGTTCGTGTGACTGTACTTCCACACCCTCACCTAGAAACACCACATTACGAAATTTCGTATAACCCTGAAGGTTTTGCACCGACAAGTTATGAACGCACTGAAGCAACACGTTCTAGCGAAAAAGAATTGGGTTACGAAGCATCTGAGTGGCACTTAGGTGAAGAACAGGCCGCTGCTGCTCAGCAACAAGCACCTGTACAACAACAAGAAAAAGGCCACAAAAAGAATAAGCAACAACCTGTTGCTGCCCAACAAGCACCTGCACAAGTTGCCGCTCCTGCAGCATCATCTAGTCCATGTGCATGGTTAGAAAACTTATTTGTTCAAAAACAAGCTGCAACCGTTGACCAGTCGCGTACTGCAAACAATGCCGCTGCTGCAATTGAACAAATGGTGAATGGCGGTGCTGCAAGCCGTGGCCAGTTTGGTCAAATTACCCCTGCATCGGCAGCGCCTGCTGTTGTCGCAGATAATAATGCTTACCTTGCACCTTCTACTGTTGTGCATAAACAAGAACGTGACAGCCATTCAGAAAAAGCTGAACGTGAAGAAAAACGTCACAATAAAAAGCGTACTAAGCATAAAGAACCACGTGAACAAGAAGCTCAACCGCATCAAGTTCATGAAGAAGTGTTACAACCTTCACGTCAAGACCGTCAAGAACAGCGTAATAACGAAGCACGTCAAAACGAACGCCAAGAGCAACGTTCTGAACGTCAAGAACCGCGCCAAGACAACCGTCAAGACCAACGTGAAAACCGTCGTAACTCACGCCGTCAACACAACAACGAACAAGTGCAGCAAGATGTTCAAAACAATGAACAACCGCAGTCTGTTCCGCGTCGCGACCGCAACAACCAACAACGTCCAAATCGCCCAAATCGCCACCGCGATCAAAGCGTATTGAACGAGCAAGCGATTGCTCAGGAAGTTGCAGCTGAGCAACAACCTGAAAACCGCAATCAACGTCAACCTAAAGTTGAAGTTGTTGATGCACCACGTCAAGACGTGATGCCAACAGCACTTGTGGTGAATGTTGATCAAGCTCAAAGCGAAATCGTAGCACTAAATACTGCCCCAGCAGTTGAAAAACCTGTAGAAACCCCAGTAGTCCAAAAAGCCGCTGTCGTTGAAGCAGAAAAAGTGGAAAAACTTGCGACTGAAACAAAAGAAGTAGGATATAAACCACAGCATGCGCAGCAAAAACCGTCTCGTGCAAGCAATGACCCACGTCAACGCCGCCGCGAACAACGTGCAGCTCGCGCTCAACAAGCACAGGCTCCGAAAATTTCGCCATCTCAAGTGCCGACACTGGGTCAATACACTGTAAGCAGCTTGATTAAGCATGTATACGGTGAAGACTGCTCAGTACTGATTGAGCAATTTGGCTTAATTCCAACATTCAACCGTGCATTGCAAAAATTCACGGAAGAATATGCCGCGACTTTGTCTGCACCTGCAGCTGAAGCAGCTGTAGAGAAAAAGCCTGTCACTCGTGATGTTCAAGTTACAAAAGCTGCACCTGAAGCTGAACCAGCGCCAATGTTGGATTTAACACCACCAAAGCCTGTGTCAGATAAGCGTGTTGCTAATGACCCACGTGAGCGTCGTCGCCTTGCTAAACTTGCCGCTGAACAAGCGAAACAAGACCAAGCAAAAGCACATGCTGAGATGGAAGCTACGCCTGTCGCAGACACTGCTATTGAGGCGCCTGTAGTTGCAGAAGCTAAAGCTGCTACAGTTGAAGCCAATGTATCCGACGTTGCAGTTCAAACTGAAGCACCTGTGCCCGCTCAAGCTGAAGTACCGACACCCGTTCAAGCTGAACTGGATGTGAGTGCGCAGCCTGAAAAGACGGAAGAAGTGTCTGAAGCTCCTACTCAACCAGTAGAAGAAAAAGCTCAAGCCGTTGAAGCGGAAAAGAAAGTTGAGGTTCCTGTAGACGAAAACTCGGCCGCTGAAGGTGAAAAACCTGCACGCCCTCGTCGTCCTCGCGGTCGTCCACCGAAAAAAGCAAACACCGCAACTGAGCAGTAATTTGCTATTTTGCAGGTGAATAAAAAAATCCAGTCATTTCGGTGACTGGTTTTTTTTTGATACTTTTGTCAAATTAGGTTGATTGCACTAGATCGAAACGATTAAAAGACAATTGTAGAATTTGCTGCAAATTTCATTGCAAAGAAATAGACCGTATCGGATTACGAAAAATAAATAGGATTCACATGAGCCAAACTACACAACACGACCTTATTGGGATTGCTGATGTTGCAGCAAAAATTCCCGCGTTCATTAGCAAAGTACCCAACCTGTTGAGTGGTCTAAAGCAAGCCTATTTACGTACCCCAAATACTTCCGCAGGCTTAGGGATTGCATTTGAAAAAGCCGTAAAGCGTAATCCCAAAGGCTATGCGCTATATTTTGAAGAGCAAAAATACACCTATAACGAACTCAATGAATGGGCCAATCAAATTGGTCACTATTACCTAGCACTCGGCGCAAAAAAAGGTGATGTGATTGCGGTGATGATCGAAAACCGATCTGAACTCGTGGCAACTATCGTGGCTTTAGCCAAAATTGGCGTCACCAGTGCCTTGGTCAACACCTCACAAGTCGGCAAAGTCCTGACACACAGTATCAACTTAGTAAACCCAATTGCGGTAATTGTGGGCGAAGAATGCCGTCAAGCCGTAGAAGAGATTCGTAATGATCTCAGTGTGGCTGCAGATCGTTTACATTGGTTCGCAGATCAGGCCACCCGTGTAGATGCCGGTAAAGCACCTAAAGGCTTTTTAAACCTTGCAGTAGCGATTGATGAATTTCCAAAATTCAACACGCCAACCACTGCAAGCGTAAAAGGCAAAGACGGCCTATTTTATATCTACACCTCTGGGACAACAGGCTTACCTAAAGCGGTGATTTTCACCAACAGCCGTTGGACTTTGGCTTATGGAACATATGGTCACGTCCTTAATCTGAATAAAGATGATGTGATGTACGTAACTTTACCGCTCTATCACGCTACAGGCACTGTAGTTTGTTGGTGTGGGGTGATTGCAGGTAGCGCCACCCTTGCCCTGCGTCGCAAGTTTTCAACCTCATCGTTTTGGAAAGATGTACAAAAATTTGATGCATCAGCCATTGGCTATGTGGGCGAGCTTTGCCGCTATTTGATGGATGCTCCACATTCAGACCTTGAAAAAGGCCATCGTGTGAAAAAAATGATTGGTAACGGCATGCGACCAAACATTTGGGATAAGTTTAAAGAACGCTTTGGGGTCGAAGAAGTCCTTGAACTCTATGCTTCAAGTGAAGGCAACGTTGGCTTTAGTAATGTGTTTAACTTCGACAATACCGTTGGTTTTTCACCAACGCCTTATGCGATTATTCAGTTTGATAAAGAAAAAAATGAAGCTGTACATGATGCTAAAGGTCGCTGCATTAAAGTGAAAAAAGGCGAAGTCGGCTTACTCATCGGTAAAATTACCCGTCGCTCACCTTTCGATGGCTATACCGACACGGAAAAAAACAAATCCGTCATTATGAAAGATGTATTCAAGCATGGTGATTCATACTTCAACACTGGTGACTTGGTTCGAGACATTGGCTTCCGACATGCACAATTTGTCGACCGTCTAGGCGATACTTTCCGCTGGAAAGGTGAAAACGTCTCAACCACTGAAGTTGAAAACATGGTGAGTGAGTACGATAAAATTGCTGAAGCTGTGGTTTATGGCGTAGAAATTCCAGATACAAATGGCCGTGCAGGTATGGCTGCCATCACGCTCACCGACGGTGCCGAACTCAACGAACAAGATTGTCGTGAAATGGTTCTACAATTTAAAAAATGCTTACCCGCTTATGCTGTACCGGTATTTTTACGTGTACAGAAAAAAGTCGAAACCACAGGTACGTTTAAATACCAAAAAAATAAGCTGAAAGAACAAGCTTTTGATCCTAAGCAAACTGATGAACGTTTATTGGTATTGCTGCCAAATGCAACTGCTTACTGTGATTTAACTCCTGAAATTTATGCCAATATTCAGGCATATAAATACCGTTTTTAAGCAAATAGCGCTCATTTTAGCGACAGATATCCGCTAAAATGAGCTACTTTGTTGTATTTATAATCAAACAAAAGCAAGTTTATGAATTTTTACTTGCGCTTGAAGCAGATCTTGCTACAATACGCACCATCAAGCGAAATGGGTCGTTAGCTCAGTTGGTAGAGCAGTAGACTTTTAATCTATTGGTCCCGCGTTCGAGTCGCGGACGACCCACCATTTCCTTCGATACCACAAGATGGGTCGTTAGCTCAGTTGGTAGAGCAGTAGACTTTTAATCTATTGGTCCCGCGTTCGAGTCGCGGACGACCCACCATCTTTCTAAAATTCCAGTTTTAGATTACAATCTTGTGCATACCCCCTAAGGGTCGTTAGCTCAGTTGGTAGAGCAGTAGACTTTTAATCTATTGGTCCCGCGTTCGAGTCGCGGACGACCCACCATTCTTTCTTAGGGCTTCATTCTTCCGGCAGTTGAAGAAAAAGAAACCTGCAGGTTCCGACCAAGACAAACCATCACCATTATTGGTTTTGATTCGCCATTCTCGAAATTTTGCTATAGCGATGTTGCGAAGTATCATTCTTGTCTTGCTAGATGAAGTATTTGACCTGAAAAATTTTAGATAACAAATATTCCCTAGTACTCAAAACTACGCGCTTCGTTTATCTTGCTAAAATTTTAAAATGTTATTTTAAAATTTTCTCAGGGTTGTTAGCTCAGTTGGTAGAGCAGTAGACTCTTAATCTATTGGTCGTGGGTTCGAACCCCACACAACCCACCAATTCTATGTCGTATTAATAATTCAATTTTTTATAAGCTAGTTGCATTCGATTAGCCAATGTCTGCGAATTTCACGCCAACGCTCAAACGCAATTTATAATTTTATTTACTTCATTCGCAGCATTTAATTCGGGTCTTTCACCAAGGTATAGGCATGTTGAGGCTGAGGATAACCCTTGGAAAATAATTCCTGATTTCGGTCGACTTCACCTTGACGAATTTTGTCCAAATCCATAATGATTTTATTTTCATTAATCACGTGATAATAAAAATTCACGCCTTCTTTTCGATGAACCACCAGCTCGGTATGTGCTTCATTGACACTCCACGTATCCTTACGGTATTTCACATTAATGCCTGGCGTATTGGTTTTTTCAGCAAACACTTTACCAATTTGAATAATACTGCGGTGTACCGTGCCATCTGGTAATAAGTTAAGAATGAACTCCGCATCGCCTTCTGGGCATGGAATAAAACTGTCATCGCATTTTACTTTGGCATGAAAACGTCCAATAAAAATTTTGGCATGCTCAGGAACAGGAGCTGACTTTATTTCATCGTCATTCGGTAATGTCGCCTGCCCTGCCACTTGGGTTAATTTTTTTCCATGATCTTGCTTCGCTTGAACTTCCGATGCGACAGTTGATGCTGAACTTTCACCCTTATCCGCTGCGGGTTGAGGCGTTGGACTACAACCAATAAAAGAGAGGCTGAACACTCCTGCAAACACTGAAAGATATGCAAATTTCATCAAAAAAGGTGAAGCCGATGTTTTCATATAATGTGCCAAGACCAATCATTCATTGGTTTTTTCAGTTCTTGCTGACTTAATATTGTAATCAAATAATCAACGCTGTATACATATATTTGCAATATATGTTAATCATATCTCATTGTTATCGTTGATATTTAATTAGTACTCAAGCTATTTTAAAGGCAAACTAATCAAACCAATTCTTCAAATTACATAACTTTACTTAATTTTTTTTCTGCACCCTTTAAATCGTAAAGCTTGTCACCATTTCTATAATATGAATTTGGAAATATTCAAATTTATTCTATTTTTTTAAGGAGACCTGAATGGCCAATGTTGGTTTATATCGCTCAAACCACTCTAACATGATTGCTGGTGTGATGGGGGGTATTGCTGAACGTTTTGGTTGGAACGCAAATTTACTGCGTATTATTTTTATCTTTGTATCATGCTTAAGCGCAGCCTTTCCCGGTATTTTGGTGTACTTGGTTTTATGGTTAGTCATGCCTAAAGCACAAGATAACTTTTTCCGTACCAATGGCTATTCAGACCCGATTCGTACTGTGAATGATGACAGACGTTAAAATCCCTTGACCCAGTTTGGTCGCTACGGTTTCTCCCCCAAGATTCCGTAGCTTTTTTTTGTCTACATATTGGCAAAGCCATATTTAAGTCTGATGAATTTAACTAAAGTTTAAGGCTTAAGATTTTGTTTGCTGATTTAACTGTTGATATAACGCGGCAATCATATCGGCACGGCTAATCATTCCCACCAACCGTTTTTGCTCAACGACTGGAATATAATTAAAAGATCTTTCCACAAAATATGGCACCAAGTCTTCAATCGGCTGATCCGGCTGCACGGTCACCACTTTGGGATTCATAATTTGATAAACGTGATTTTCCCAACTGGCTTTGGGGTCTGCGGCACGCTTAAACCATTCCACTACATCATATAAAGCCAAATTTCCCACCAAGCGATCCAAATCACTCACCACAGGCAAACTCATCAAATTGACTTGTTTAAACTTTTCCAACGCTGACTGAATATCATCTTCTGCACGCAAGCTAATCACTTGCTGGCTCATGAGATCACGACAATGAAACTGGCTTAGACCACGACGACTAGCTAACTGCTGTGCTTCTAAAATGATTTTTTGTAGGTCGTATTCACTGATATCGAGTAACTGACTTTGCTGTTCTAAGACTTGCTGAATATCCGCAGGTTGAATCGACACTTTTTGTGTCGGTGTTGGATCTGTCGTCCGTGTATTAACTTGTGATTTTTGTGGATACTGCTTACCTAGTAATCGGTTATAAATAATAGCAACCACCATCAAGAGGACCGAATTTAAAAGGACTGGATAAAAAAGAAAGGCGTAGCCTAAATCATGGACAGCCTCGCCGCCCAATACCGCGGTAATCGCTACTGCCCCACTCGGTGGATGCAATGAGTCCGTGGTCATCATTAAGATAATCGCTAATGCAACTGCGATACTAAATGCTTCGGTTAAATTAGGAATAAACATCGCACACGTCACGCCAATCAAGGCCGCAAGACTATTACCGACTACCATATTCCACGGCTGTGCCAATGGGCTGGCAGGTACAGCAAAGAGCAGTACGGACGATGCGCCCATCGGGGCGATATACCACGCATTTAAGTCATCTAGCGCCAGCCAACTGATCAGTGAAGAAATACTCAGGCCCAGCAAAGCACCTACCCCACACAGGATGCGGTCTTTTAATGGTAAAACTTTAAAGTTGGGTTTAAGTGTATTAAGCCAAGCTGATTTTGCGTGAAACACGATATGCCTGATTGATTATTCGAACAGATGGGCGATTATAAAACGAAGTCTCTTATAAGATGTATTTATTTTATACCTTTATCTTATAAAATTTTCTACTGAACAATATCTAATCCAAATTAAAGCCGAAAGAACTGAATAATGCTCACGAGTCAATCACCTGCTCATCTCTCTTATTTCATTAACGTTTTACAACAAAACCTAGACAGGCTAGCTGTTTAAAATTCCCTATAGTCAAAAGACCTATAAAAATATTTGAAAAAAGGATGTTCTGAATGAATAAAAATATCTTCGCAATGTGTGCCCTCTGTATGCTTGGCTTGGGTTTATCGGCCTGCTCCAAAGAACCTCAACAAGCCAATCCGCCAGCCAATGATAATACACCTCAAGAAATGGCCCCAGCTGAAACTGCAAAAAATGGGGATGATCTTATTCGAGAACCAGCACCACAAGTTGAAGCACCAGCGCCTCAACCCACTTTAGCTGAAATCCCCATGAGTAAAGGCACTTTAGGTTTACAAAGCGTCAAGGTGATTGGAAGAATTTTAACCGTAAAAGTGATAGCTCAACCTAACCCTGCCCCAAATGGAAACACTGAATTTATGAGCACATCCATCAATTTGGAACAAACCAATTATATTGATGATGACACAGCCAAAAAAGTAGGACTGCTGCAAGATGATGCTGGCATTTGGATGGCAGCACCTTTAAATGCAACAAATAAAGCTATCCAAAAAGCCAGTTATGAACCTATTTTACTCACCTTTAAATTCCCTGCGCCGCCTGAAAGCACCAAGACCATTAGCATCAATTTAGGTAATGCAGGTTCTTTTGACGGCATACCGGTTGAACGCTAATGAGAACATTACTGTATAGCGCAAGTTTGAGCTTATTGATTGCAGGATGTGTAGATTCCAAAACTGATCCACCGCCTACTCAGACTGAACAGAACGTCACGGAAATAGACAACTCTCAGACTGTGCCAGAACAGCAGCCGAAGTCATCTGAACCAAGTCAACCTCAGGCAGAAGCCAGTAATTTATCGGCTGTCGGTTCAGATTTAAGTGCCAATCATAATGAATTTAATATTCAGGTGAATTTAAGTTCGGATGTGCTGTTTGATTTTGGCAAAGCCAATTTAAAACCCGAAGCTGAACCTGAGTTGCAGCAAGCAGCCCAGACCTTAAAAAGCAAAGGTAAAGGCATTATTGCCATTGTCGGCCATACCGATAATATTGGTTCAGATGCCGCCAACCAAAAACTGTCGTTACAACGGGCTGAAGCGGTGCGTGATTATTTTAAAGCCCAAGGTATTGATTTAAATTATCAAATCAGCGGGATGGGAGAAAGTCAGCCGCTTAAACCGAATACCCTATCTAATGGTGAGGACAATCCTGAAGGTCGTCAGAAAAATCGACGGGTTGAAATTGTAATTAATAAAACCAAAAGCTTATCTGAGTCATAAAGCCTTGATAAAAATGAGTCTAAACGACTCATTTTTTATTTTACGACTAAATTTTTAGTGGTGAATTTTGATTCTTTTTTTGAGAATATCTCTAAACGATAGACGCGCCAAAGTCATATAGCAAACGTTCATTGAGCGGCGATATTTTTTATTCGATTTTCGTATGCTGTACCAAGCCACCTAAGTTGCAAAAGACGTTATAAAAGACCGATTACCCTGTTGGTTATTTGGGATTTTTTTGAAAATTACAGGCTGAATTTTCTTAAAAGATATTGATTTTATCTATCAAATTTAATCGATTACGCATCCGATACTTAATACATAGCATGAGCTGCCTTGCACCTCAGTCACTTCATGCCGATACAAATCTGGTCTAAATAATTTAACTCTTGGTAAATCAATGATGCTTCGCTCACATATAAATTCACCACCTGCTTTCGATTTTTTAATCACGATATTCAACCTAAAATGCTGCCCATATTGTACAGAGTCTTGACGTGGTGGAATCATTGAACCCACAGGAAAACGAAGAAAATAGGCATCACATTTAAGTCCTAAATGGTTTTGTAATAACAACATTTTGTCACAACCCGAATGCTGTCTTCCTTTTTACCAACGCAACCACTTCGAACCCATAAGTCTTTGAATAATTTTATTATTCCTAAATTTCATTGTATTTTTATAGCATGATCATCGTTAACAACAGTATCACTGATGAAGTTGTCTTATTGCCACCATATTTCACCAATAAAGACTCAGCTTCATTTAAAACCCGCAGTGCCTTTATTCTATCTGGCATTAAAAGCCCACTTGTTCACGCGAAACCTTTGCCACACACCCCCAAAATCCTTATAATTGAGCACAATTTTTATCTAATTTTAAGTGGATGACCATGAGTCGCGCCATATCGCATATTGATACCTTCCAAGGCTTAATTCTTGCCTTACAAAACTACTGGGCTGAACAAGGCTGTGTAATTCTTCAACCTTACGATATGGAAATGGGTGCAGGTACTTTCCACACTGCAACTTTCCTACGTGCTTTAGGCCCTGAAACTTGGAACGCGGCTTATGTTCAGCCTTCTCGTCGTCCTAAAGATGGCCGTTATGGTGAGAACCCGAATCGTCTACAACACTACTACCAGTTCCAAGTCGTGTTGAAGCCAAACCCAGACAACATCCAACAGTTGTACTTAGATTCATTAAAAGCCATTGGTATTGATACCCTTGTTCACGACATTCGTTTCGTGGAAGACAACTGGGAATCTCCAACACTTGGCGCATGGGGCTTAGGTTGGGAAGTTTGGTTAAACGGTATGGAAGTGACTCAGTTCACTTACTTCCAACAAGTCGGTGGCGTTGAATGCTACCCTGTAACTGGCGAAATCACTTACGGTCTAGAACGTCTAGCGATGTACCTCCAAGGTGTAGACTCAGTTTACGACTTGGTTTGGACTAAAGGTCAGTTTGGTACAGTGACTTATGGCGACGTGTTCCACCAAAACGAAGTTGAACAATCGACCTATAACTTTGAATATGCCAACGTTGAAAAAATGTTTGAATTATTCGACTTCTATGAAGCTGAAGCGACTCGTTTAATGGAAGCTGAACTTCCACTGCCTGCCTATGAACAAGTAATTAAAGCATCGCATAGCTTTAACTTGCTTGATGCACGTGGCGCAATTTCAGTAACTGAACGTCAACGTTACATTTTACGTGTACGTACATTGGCTCGTGCGATTGCCCAAAGTTATGTCGCTGCGCGTGCGAAGCTTGGCTTCCCGATGGCAGAACCTGCTTTACGTGACGAAGTATTAGCTCAGTTAAAAGCACAAGTTGAAAGCGACGCAAAAGTTGAATCTAAGGAGAGCAAATAATGTCTAAACATACAGTATTGTTCGAATTAGGCTGCGAAGAACTTCCACCAAAAAGTTTAAAAAAATTACGTGATGCGCTTCATGCAGAAACGGTAAAAGGTTTAAAAGACGCAGGTCTTGCATTTGATGCGATTCAAGCTTATGCAGCACCACGCCGCCTTGCACTTAAAATTGTGAATGTCGATGCTGCGCAAGCCGACACTCAAAAACGTTTCGACGGCCCTGCGAAGCAAGCAGCGTTTGATGCCGATGGCAAACCGACTAAAGCACTTGAAGGCTTTATGCGCGGTCAAGGCATTACGGTTGATCAAGTTTCAACTTTCCAAGCAGGTAAAGTTGAAAAAGTGTGCTACTTAAAAGATGTAAAAGGTCAAAGCCTTGATGTTTTACTTCCTCAAATTTTACAACACGCTTTAGATAACCTACCTATCGCAAAACGCATGCGTTCCGCAGCCAGCCGTACTGAGTTTGTACGTCCTGTAAAATGGGTTGTTTTGTTGAAAGACAGTGATGTAATTGAAGCAACCATTCAGGATCACCAAGCAGGTAACGTGACTTATGGTCACCGTTTCCATGCTCCTGAAGCAATTACACTTGCAAATGCCGATGCTTATCTTGATGCCCTGCGTACTGCAAAAGTGATTGCAAACTTTGAAGAGCGCCAAGCCATCATCGACCAACAAGTCAAAGCTTTGGCTGATGAAGTAAATGCCATTGCGATTGTCCCTGCGGACTTACGTGACGAAGTAACAGCATTGGTTGAATGGCCAGTTGCGCTTCGTGCAAGCTTTGAAGAACGTTTCCTTGCTGTGCCGCAAGAAGCGTTGATTACAACGATGCAGGACAACCAAAAGTACTTCTGCTTAGTAAATGCCGACAATAAGCTTCAACCTTACTTCATTACCGTTTCAAACATTGAGTCGAAAGATCCGTCTCAAATTATTGAAGGTAACGAAAAAGTCGTTCGTCCACGTTTGTCAGATGCTGAATTCTTCTTCTTACAAGACCAAAAGCAACCGCTTGCAGCTCGTAAAGAGAAACTTGCAAACATGGTGTTCCAAGCTGAACTTGGCACCCTATGGAACAAGTCTGAACGTATCGCGACTTTGGCTGTTGCACTTTCTGCAATCACTGGTGCAAACCCAGCAGATGCTGAAAAAGCTGCACTCCTTGCAAAATGCGACTTAACCTCTGAGTTGGTGGGTGAATTCCCTGAGCTTCAAGGTATTGCCGGTACTTACTACGCACGTATTGAAGGCGAAAATGATGAAGTCGCTGAATCTTTAGGTGAACAATACTTACCTAAATTTGCAGGTGACGTTTTACCAAAAACCAAGACCGGTACAACGCTTGCGCTTGCTGACCGTTTAGATACATTGACAGGTATTTTTGGTATTGGTCAAGCGCCTACAGGTTCTAAAGACCCGTTTGCATTACGTCGTTCTGCCATTGGTATTTTGCGTCTTGTGACTGAAAATGATTTAGACGTTTCGATTGAAGATCTAATCAAACTTGCACTTGCTGCTTATGGCGATGTATTGAAAGACCACGATAAAACTTTGGCGGATGCAGTTGCATTCCTTGAAGGTCGTTACCGTGCAAAATACGAAGACCAAGGCGTGGCTGTAGATGTGATTCAAGCTGTTCAAGCACTTTCTCCAAAATCGCCACTTGATTTTGATAAACGTGTAAATGCGGTAAATCATTTCCGTGACTTACCTGAAGCTGCTGCACTTGCAGCTGCCAACAAGCGTGTTGCAAACATTCTTGCAAAAGAAGCTGCACCTGAAGGCGCTGTGGTTGAAGCAAACTTGGTTGAAGATGCTGAAAAAGCATTGTTCGCTGAACTTGCGAAAATCACACCTGTAGTTGAGCCGTTATTTGCTGCTAAAGACTACACTGCTGCATTGTCTGCACTTGCTGCACTTCGTGCGCCAGTGGATGCGTTCTTTGACGGTGTAATGGTGATGGCGGATGATGCTGACCTGAAAGCAAACCGTTTACGTATGCTTGCACAGCTTCGTGACTTGTTCACGAAAGTGGCTGATATTTCGGTGTTACAACACTAAGTTTAAGCATTCATTAAAAACCCGCTTTAGAGCGGGTTTTTTATGCCATTTGAAATCTAGGTAGAATCCTGTTAGAAATAGCGGGATTTTTTAATAAGAACAATATATGAAAAGTATTACAGTCAATCATCCTTACCGCCCAGATCTCTATCTTTTTATTTTACATGCAGTACTGATGGCATGCAGCTTTTACCTTTGGAAGGTTTATCCATACATTCCAACCAAGCCAGATATGGGGGCTTTATTCTTTTTGATTATTTCTGTTTTGGGTGGATTTATTGGAATCGTCATCGTTGCGGTCAGTTTGCCAAGATTAGACCGCACTGTGCGTTACTTAACGCTTTCAAAATTTGTTTTAAGTTTGGTGTATTGGTTGTCGAGCACAACCATTTTCGTTTTATTTGGCAGTACTAAATTTATATTCAATAATCCCCTCGTGCTATTTGTCTTTGTTTTTCTATTTTTTAGCAGTCTGTATTTTTCAATAATTCGTGTTGCTGATATGCGTAAGAAAGATTGGCTCATTATCGGTGGAGTATTGGGTGGCCTTGTGTTGTTGTTCTTTTTGTCAAAACTTTAATCGCTAAATAAACCAGCTAAGGCTTCATGGGTTATTTAGAATAACGTCCTGATAATCCAATGAGACGGTTTGAAACATTAGATAAATTACCAAGCGAAATCACTTCTTAATACATCAATGTGAAAAAGATCTGGCATTGCACTCAATATCTCGTTTTAAATAAAGATGAATAAGACTTGAGCAAATAAATCTCAGCATGCTAAAAATAACTCAACCTAAATAAAATGAAATACCGATGATGAATAAAAAATTACTTAGCTTTGGATTATTGATCCTATCTATTTCTTCTGCAAATGCTGGAACGGAAATGACTCATTCCCAAATCATCATTTCTTCACCCGATACCGTTGCAAGTTATAATTGCGCGGGGCGCTCAGTGAATATTCCTGCTCCAGATAGCCGTATTACTCTAAAAGGCAGTTGCCCGATGATTACGGTTGCTGGTCCAAATACAACAGTCTATGTAGAATCAGTCAATAAAATCAATATTTATGGGCCAAATTCGAAAGTGTATTATCAAAAAAGCACCCATCCATCACGCCAAGTCAGCATCAATGCCGTTGGTCCAGGAAGTGCGGCCTATAAACGTTAAATATTAAGTAAATGAAGTTGAATTTAGGCTTAAGACTTAAATCTATAGCCAATAATTCACCAATTCCCTATACTCAAAGACAACAACACTCAACAAGAATGAAACTTATGAAATTGAAAGCATTCCTTTTGACTGGTCTTGCGGGTCTAACACTTTCTGCATGTACATCTGCACCAACGATTCCACAACTTGAAACAGGTGTATTACAAGAAGTTCAAAACATTGATGTCTACCCAGATACCACGGATAACAAAGCAAAACTGACTAAATTTGTAGATAAATGCGTGATTGAATTTACCGGCAATTTAGAAGAAGCAAAATCTGTTGAACAATGGTCATTTAAAGGCTTAACCCTCATTTCAGGTGGTACAGCAACCTTTGCCAAAGATGGTACAAGTTCAGCGCACAATTTTGATTTAAATGCGGCGGATGTACAGAAAAACTTCCTTGCATTACGCGGTCATTTTGCAAAAGATGCGCTTACACAATGTGAATAAATAATAAAAACCATATCTCCAAAATGGAGGTATGGTTTCATTTTTCGTTTAATCTTGAATCATAATCAGTTCAAACCCATAATTTTTAATCATGAAAATCGTAACTAGAACCACACCACAGCAACGCTCAAAACACATATAAGCCACTGTATTTTCACAAAATTACAATAATGCATTAACTTAACCATGTTTCCACACTTCAAACTTCCGCGTATCTGAGCTGTTATTGCATTGTGTGACTTATCGCACAAAACCACTTTTTGCTTTTTTTTACTCTTAAGATGTCCTCTGCTCCAAAAGCGCAAATGCTGAGTGCAACAGCAGCGTTCAATAAAAGAGGACAATTGCAAAGATGAAACCTTTATTTAAAACAACACTGATCACCGCAGCATTATTCGCAAGCACCCCACTATTTGCGAACACCGCAGTAGAAGCCAATGCGAAAGTTGAAACACAGCAACCGTCTGTACTGCAAAATCTAAAACAAGACATTAATCAGTCTGCGCATACAGCCGGTGACAAAATTGAAAAAGGCGTCGATAAGACCAAAACATTCACCCAAGAAAAGTGGCAAGACACCAAAGAATTCAGTGCTGACAAAAAGCAAGATGCAAAAAATAAATGGGCTGACCTAAAACAGTCTAAAGATGAAAAGTCAGATGCAGCGAAAGCCAAGATCGATGCCAAGGCTGAGCAAAATAAAGCTAAGCTTGATGAGCGCAAAGCACAGCTCGATGAAAAAGCTGCAAAAGACAAAGCAAAACTCGATGAACGTAAAAGCAATGTCGACAACAAAGTTGATCAAACCAAGAGTTATTTAGGTGAAAAAGCTCAGGAAGGTCGCCAATTTGCCAGTGAAAAATGGCAACAAACCAAAGCGAATTTCCAAAAAGGTCAAGAAGCCAATGTGAGTGGCAGTAGCAATGTACAGTTGCAAACGCCTGTCGCACAAGCTGAAGTCCATAGCTCACATGAAGCCAGCTTAGGCGCTCACAAATAAGTAAACTGGCTTTCATACCCTCTCCTCCAGAGAGTAGGCTCACCCTTCGGTGGGCCTTTTTTACCTTATGCAAAATACAAACGTGTACAAAGCTGTCATTTGCTGTATTGATTTTGCTAAGGCAAGTTTTTTTCGCTGCAATTTTTCCTATAATGCGTTAAAACCATTCATCAGATAGAAAATCTATAAAACTCAGAGGTGAAGCTGTGAAGATTTCATTAAAAGCAACGTTATGCCTAAGCTTAATATTCACGACACCCATGCTTTGGGCACAAGAAAACACGGCAGCGCAAAGTACTGAGCAACAAGCGAAAAAACCTGTGAGCCCTTATGGCGATAATCCAAATTTATTGCATGTGTGGGCCTATAAAGCCCAAGAAGGCGTGGTCGGTGCTGCTAAAAATATTGGTGAAATGACTGAACGTGGAATTTCTAAAATTAAGCCTTCGGTCAACCAAGCTTGGGACAATACGAAAACTGCTACTCAAAATACAGTGCAACAGGTTGATCAGGGCGCACAGCAAGCCACCCAAAACGTCAATGAAAAATTGAAGCAAACCCGTGAAAATATCACAGGCAAAACCAGCCAACCTGCGCCCATTAGCCAACAGTCGTTGAGTGAACCGTCTTCAGGCAATACAATCAATACGGCTCCGAGCAACAATGCGGGGCAAAATAACAATCAATATCTACAAAGTAGCTATCCATCGAGTTCAACGTCTACGACCTATCCAGTGACTGATTTATAATTTAGCACCACATTTAAAAGCTCAACTTTGGTTGGGCTTTTTTAAAACCAAAATTAAATACTTTTGGTCTTTGGCCTATGCCTATAAAAACAATGAATTAATGAGAAAAAAATGCGAATTTTATTTGGTATCTTGCTTGGCATTCTGCTCTGTGTTGGCTCTATGATTGGCTTACAACGTTTTCCACAATTGTTGAAAAGTTATCCACAGTTGCAAACTATTTTTCCCCAATTGTACGATTCATACCAATATAATCATGATGCCGAAGGTAAATTATTACAAACCTTAGAGATGCTAGATGACGAAGAATACAAATCGACTGAAGGCAATGAAGCGACACTGTATCAACTCGATGATCAATGCAAAATAAACCTCTATGTTTTTGGTGAATCCTATCAAAGCCTAACAAGTTATTATTTTCACAAAGGTCAGATTATACGTGCCTATGAAACATATCTGACCTATCCAAACGGTGGCTTTTACGCTGAACCCAATACCAAAGAGCCTTTTAAACTTGAAAAAAGTTATTTACAAATCATGATGCCAAACAATATCAAGACTGAACTTGAATTTGAGCGGATCAAAAATCATTTCAATGCTAAATGGTTGAAAAATTGTTAGAAACTACCTTCACGTATTCGATAAGACCTACCTAGCGAATACGTGAATTTCAGCAACTCAAATTTAGCTATTTAATAAAGCATTAAGCAGCTGGCTTAAGATATCGCCTACGTACAAACAATGCCGTACAGATTTGAATAAGCATCAACAGGCAAAATGGATAGTCAACCCAGACTGATAAATGATCAATATGAGCAACCTCTCCAAAGACAGAAAAATAGACCTGTCCCACAATAATTGGCACCACAACAAGCCATAGTCCCCAATACCAATAGCGATTTAAAAAATCAATAAGCGCTAAGACGCAATGCGCAATGCGCAATAAAAAATACCGAAACCAACACAACTTGTAAGGTCGGCATGAATTTATGAACCTCAAAATCAGGGTTCTGGAATAAATAATTTTCACTGATATTTAGTACATAACTGTACCATGCCCAAGTGATGCATGCGGTAAAGAGAATCAGCATGCAAAATAATCTTAAACTTTTTTTATTGGCAAGATCGACCTGCATAGACATCCCTATTTATATGGAGCATTGTTCAAAAATAATGTTCCTTAAACTCGATTTTAATTCACCTGTCGAATTACCATCCCAGCTTTAAAGGCTTCTACATTTTCCACCAATTGCTGCACAATGCGTTGTCGCGCATCGACGCTGCCCCATGCACTATGTGGGGTAATGATTAAATTTGGAATACTTGGGTCAAGCAACACATTGCCCTGCTTGGGTGGCTCAACGGTCAAGACATCGGTTGCCGCACCTGCGATCTTTCCTGATTTTAATGCCTCGGCTAATGCAGTTTCATTGACAACACCACCTCGTGCGCAATTGATCACAAAGGCCGATGCTTTCATTTGAGCCAAGCTTTCATAATCGAGTAAATCACGGGTTTCCTCTGTTAAAGGACAATGCAAACTGAGAAAATCGACCTGCGCTAGCATCTCAGAAAAGGCCACTCGCTCAGCCACCATAGGTCGATTCGGTAGCGCACCAATCATAATTTTCATGCCAAAAGCTTTAGCCAAATGTGCCACGGCTTGCCCCAATTCGCCATAGCCGACAATCCCCAAAGTCTTACCGGCCAACTCAATAATTGGAAAATCCAGTAAGCAGAACTGATCCGCTTTTTGCCAATTTCCTTGTTGAACCGCCCGATCATACTGTCGAAATGATGTCGCCAAGTTCAACATTAACATCAAGGTATGCTGTGCGACTGCAGCGGTGCCATAAGCTTGGCAATTACACACCACGATGCCTTGTTGCTGTGCGTGTACAAGCTCAACGTTATTGGTGCCAGTAGCAGAAATCAAGATCAGTTTTAATTGCGGATTGAGCTGCATGTGCTCAGCATTGATGTGTACTTTATTGCTGATAATCACATCAGCCCCTTGTATGCGCTGGGCAACCTCTGAAGCCGTTGTTGCGGGATAGAGTGTCAATTCATCAAACTGTGCGTCTAGTCCGCTAAAATCTAAGTCCTGTTTATCTAGAGACTGATAATCTAGAAATACCGCTTTCATGGCTGCTTCCCTTCTGGTCGATTATAAAGATTCGATTGTGGATGATTAAAACCTGTGATGCACCAAAGTGCAATCGAACAGCATATAAAAAAACCCGCTATTTCGCGGGTTTATCGAGATGATGTTGCAGTGAATTTCGAATTTTGAGTATGACATAAATGGTCAGTATCGTAAGTAACAACATACTGCTGCTAAAAATCAGTATGCTTGAACTAACCCCCTGTGCATAGGCTGAACTCATGGTCAGCACTAAGATGAATAATACAGCAAGCATCTGTGTTGAATGCATACTGATACCCCTCATATTCCTTATGATGTTTTGGGCAGTATGGTTGTTTTTTATACTACCTTTCTCTCATCATAATCTCTTCCTACAAATTAGCAAGCTTTGGATTTTCAAACAAATGCCTAGCTTAAATCTGTTCGGGCTGCACCACGAACTGGCAAGACGCATCGGGGTTTTCGACAAAGAAGACTTGACCAAATTCATCGCTACTCAAACGCAGTTCTTTATAGTTGAGCGTGTAATAGCCCACATATTTCTGCATTAAAATCGGATGCATACCTGTCGCCAATTCATCTTGAGCTAAGACCAGTTTCATTACCTGACGGTCATTCATCACCACCATGTAACGCTCATCTTGGACTTGTACGTATACCAGGCCTGTGCCCTTCGGCTGCAAAGGGATCAAAAACTTGTGATTCAGCGCAATCACACCGGCTGCATAGCTTTCAATTTTTTGGCTAATCACATTAAACACTAAACCATGTTCAAACTGGTCGAGTAACAGGTTACGATTATCCTGTGGCACAAAAGTTGTGATCCCCAACTTTTGCAGATCTTGCTCACTGACTTGTTTGTTATTAAACAATACCCGTAATAAGGTCTGCTTTTGTTTGGCATCAAAAAATTGTGGATCAAGCTGAAACGAATTGCTTTTTAAAATTTCACCCAAGGCATCACGATGGCGTGTCAGTAAATTTTCGATGACTTTTCTATAATAAAATTTGCTGTTTTTCTTAACCCGACGCATTTTTTGATAAAAATACGGCGCATCAAAAGGATGTCTCAAGAAATCATTTAACAGTTCAGAACTCGCCAACACTGCAATGGCATCATGCCCTGTAAACGGCAGATGCAACACATGCACATGCGGAATTAAAGCCTGTAGTTTTTCAAAGTGAGCGCGATCTTCTGGGCAATAAGGATCATACACTACGATATATTCACGTGTAGTCGATACGTCTTCAGCAAGTACCCGCATATTGGCATGCAGATTGGGCTGAAAGAACATGCCATAGCGTGTATCGACAATGTCTTCTGGGTCTATGGAGTACTGCGGCACCATACTGACCACGCGCTGAAAACCAAATAAATTGGCATACTTAATGGCAGCATAGCCGCCCATGGAACCACCATAGGCAATACGCATCTCAAATTGCTCTAGGATCGGCTTGATGGCTTGATACATCGGTTGCATTGACGATGCTGGAAACCACGATTTTTGTTTCGGCATCACACCGATCACATTAAAACCATATTTTTGCAAAGACTTCTCGGCATTGATGCTCAAGCCCTTGGCGCGGGTAATCAAATCACCGAAGGAGAAAATAAGCTCACGAGAACTGCCAGGCTGAAAAATGACACGAATTTGATCATCTTCAAAAATGATGTGCTTTTCCATTGTACTTTGCTCCAGTCCTTGTTGCGTCACGCTTTTCCTTCCTTGTTGCATTCAAAGTTTATCTTGTTCCGAATATGCTATTTTATAGAGGCCATACAGATTAAAAAGTGCAGAATATGACACATTCAATACATCCTGCCGCACAACAAGGCTTTAGCTCTGCAGCTGAACTCTATCAACAAGCCCGCCCTGACTACCCGATTGAAATCAGTGCGTGGCTACAACAACATTTAGCTTTAGCCCCTCAAGCCCATCTGGTGGACTTAGGCTCAGGTACAGGCAAATTTCTCGAGTATATTCGCCCACTCAGTGAAAATATCACCGCGATCGAACCTGTGCATGAAATGCTGCAACAATTGCAGAAAAAACATCCGCATATTGCAACTTTAGCCGCCCAAAGTGATCAGATTCCACTGCATGATCATTCTGTGGCAGCGGTATTTTGTGCCCAGTCTTTTCATTGGTTTGCCACCCCTGAAACCCTCAATGAAATCAGTCGTATCTTAGTTCCCAATGGGGATCTTGTATTGATTTGGAACCAACGTGATATCCAAGTCAATTGGGTCAAACAACTCGCTGATGTCTTGAGTGAGCTCGAAGGTGACACACCACGTTATCATAGTGGGCAATGGCAAAAAGTGTTTGAGCAGCAGCAAAAATTTAAATTAATTGCCGAAACCACCTTTCAACAATTGCATCATGGTAC
Organism: Acinetobacter sp. YH01024; assembly: GCF_013420195.1. Classification (NCBI taxonomy): domain Bacteria; kingdom Pseudomonadati; phylum Pseudomonadota; class Gammaproteobacteria; order Moraxellales; family Moraxellaceae; genus Acinetobacter; species Acinetobacter sp. YH01024. The sequence goes on along the minus strand of NZ_VOYQ01000005.1, from coordinate 91,543 downwards.
AGTGGAACACGTGGTTTCCAAACGATTATTGTCCACCAGTTTTATTGCAGCGTTAAGCCTGGATGAACAACAAAAACTGAAACAACAATTTGAAAATATCGTGGCTGAATCAACCCAAAAGACTGCGCAGGATTTCATTGATTTTCCCTATATCACGCATGTCTATATCTTTAGAAAAACACATTAGGACACGATTATGCTCTTGCCAATCTCTTTAAAAAAACTCAGTGTCATCTTCCTCATGGGTACAGTCTTAGGACTCACTGCATGTGAAAAATCATCAAAAACGGTGGAACAAAATAGTGAAATCAGTTCCGATGATCAAATCATGAAAGAACTGAATAGTGATCCTATTAAAAACTTTGCCAAGACCCCAGATGATCTACACGACCTCACGCTTCTGACGCAATATGACGAGAGCTTTAGTCAAATTAGCGATGAGATGGAAGATGAGCTGATGAAACTGCGTGAGGAAGGCAAACTCACTGATGAATTTGCCACACAGCGTAAGCGTGACAACATCCAGTCGGCGCTGAATATGCTCAAAGAACTCGAAATGAAAACTGAGCAAGGCCGTTATATTCAAGGCTTGATGTATCAGTACTGGGACAATCAATCACAAATTTATCGTGAGAAAAATCAAGCAGCCGATGGCGAGTTAAAAAATCCTAGTGATAGTGTCAAAGGTCTCGGTCAGTTTATTCATGCTCAAGAACAATTGGGACATTGGCAGGAACAATATCCTGAACTACAAAAAACTCGACAGCCTTAATCTTCCAACCCTGTTGCAATCTATTCACCCAAATTCAACTTGGATGAATGAGAGAGCGATACGAGCTTATTACTTAACATCAAGGGCACATCCATGCCCTTGATGTTATTGCTCAATCTTGATTTTCGCTATGGTCGTTCAGCATATTGTGGTAAATCACCTGCGATATCATCCCATTCTGCTTTAGATGCGACAAAGATATGACAGGTTGGTTTCTGCGTCAGAGGTGTATCTAAGGTTCCTATTCGTAGACGGTAATAATCAGGCGTTTCAGCCTTAATACTGATGATTGGCGAACCACATTCACTACAAAAACAGCGTTGCGTGGTTGCCGTAGACGCATACTGTTTCAGAAACTGCTCGCCGGCCACAATTTTAAAATCTGCTTTAGCAATCGGGGCATTGGTCGCAAATGCTGTACCATTGGCTTTTCTGCACCGAGAACAATGACATTGCACGATCTCACCAATCGGACCATTAATTTCATAGCAGACCGCTCCACACAAGTAGCTTCCGGTATATTGTTCTTGTACGCGCATAGTGGTCTTTCTTAGAAGAATTTCATCTCAAAATATCACAACTCCTCAGCAAGATTGTGACAATTTGAAGCGCTTAGCTCTGCAAAGAAACCAGATAGTTTTGAACCCCTTCACCCGCTGCTCGACCGGTTGCAAGGCAGGCTGTTAGCAAATAGCCTCCTGTAGGCGCATCCCAATCCAACATCTCTCCGCAGACAAATACTGCAGGATTGCTCTTCAATTGTAAGCCATCATTTAGGACTGAACGCTTCACACCGCCCGCGCAGCTAATCGCCTCATCTATGGGGCGAAATCCATCAAGTTGAATATCTAAGTGTTTAATTTTCGCAGCAAGTAAGGCAGGTTCATGCCACAAAGATTTATCCACCAGTTCACGGACCAGTGCAGCTTTCGCCACATCTAAACCGGCTTTACGCCAAACATTGGTTAAAGACTGCTTCTTCGAAGGCTGTAGTTTCTTTGCCAATTGCTCAACAGATTGATCTGGCAATAGGTCCAAAGTCAGCTGCATGGGCTGAGCAGATTTCACCTGTTGACGCAGTGCTCGACCTTGTTTGTAGATCAATCCACTTTCCAGCCCATAGTGTGAAATGATGATATCGCCTTGGGTCGGCTCGGCTTGATCGACCCATGCATTGACTCGCTTTAAGGGCTGTCCAAACACAGGCTGCATAAACTTCGACCAAGCGCGTTCCACGCCAGCATTACTGGCTTGAAAAGTTTCAATGCTCTCAGGCTGCAGCCATTTTTGCCATGCGCCATCACTGCCTAAACGTGACCAAGACACTGCGCCACATGCCATAATAATCGCATCAAAGCCAAGCACTTGACTTGATTCATCAACAAGGTTTTGAATCGTTAGCTGATTGGACTGTAAGTCCAAAACTTGATGTCGATAATGAAACTGCACCCCGTCTAGACTAAGACGTTTTAACCAGGCTCGCAGCAAAGGCGCAGCTTTCATTTCAATAGGAAAGACCCGACCAGATGAACCAATATAGGTTTCAATGCCCAGCCCCATCATCCACTGTTGAATCCATGCTGCATCCCACTGCTTAACCCATGGGCTCAGCCATTCCACTTGATCATAGCGCTGCACAAATTGTTCAACGGGTTCTGCATGCGAAATATTCAGCCCCGTCTTGCCCGCCATTAGAAATTTACGGGCTGCCGATGGTTTTTGCTCATAAACATGAATGTCATAGTCAAATTGGCTAAGCACTTCCGCCGCCATCAATCCCGCAGGACCTGCCCCAATGATTGCAATACGCTGAGTCATGCCCAATTATTCCGCAGATGCTTCGGTGGGTTGCTTGCCTTGTAGCGGCTGAAAATCATCAAAACGTGTGGTATAGCCAGCGGGTTTAGTCACCAATAATTGTTGGCACAACTCACCACGTTCTAGATATTTAATCTCAAAGTGTGTACGTGCTGAAGTCTCTGCAATGCGTTCTTTGACAAAAGGTAGCTTCCAAACATCAATTAACTGCTGCTGCGCTTCCTCAATATATTCAGGAATATTACTGGCCAAAGTAATCTGACCACCCGGCTGCAAACGCGACAATAGAAATTCAAAAAATGGCATATTTAACCAGCGCTGTGCAGGATTATGCGGTTCAGGGTTTGGATACAAAATAAAGAATTGCTGTACTTGCGCAGGATGTAAGGCATGTACTACCCAAGGCAATGCATCAGCATGAATTGGAGCTAAATTGCTTTGCCCTTCAAGTTGATGCTGCTTTTGCATTGCCACAAATTTTTCACGTGTCCGCTCAACAGCAATCAATTGAAATTCAGGGTGATTGGCTGAAAACAATAATGCATGTTTACCTTTACCAGCCCCAATTTCCACACAAATCGGCGTGGAATCAATCGGCTGAAAATCACGGGGAGCTCGCATACGCTGCGCTTGAAATTGACGAATAGGCATAAACAGATCAAACTAAACAGAACGGCATAAGTCTAACAACTGCGACTGTATTTGCCTAATTGAATCATCCGTTTTTGCTGGAGTTAAGCATGCCCACCACCATGAACTGCCCTCGCTGTGGCAAACTCACCACATGGGAAGACAATGAATACCGCCCATTCTGCTCAGATCGCTGCAAATTGATTGATCTTGGTGCTTGGGCCAATGACGAATATCGTCTGCCGACACAAGATGCGCCTCAGGCCGATGGTGGCCGTGAAGAAGACCAATTCTAAGGACTCAAGTGCATAACCCTATTATTTAGGTAAATAAAACAGGAATCCGTTTGGATTCCTGTTTTGTTAATTTAAGTTTCTCAATCTAGTTGCTTAACCCGCTTTACCAGCAACGAAAGGATTATGTTGTTTTTCATAACCAATGGTACTCATTGGACCATGCCCTGAAATAAACTGGGTGTCATCCGGCAAGCTAAAGCATTCACGCTGAATGGAGTCGAGTAATTGTTGATGGTTACCACGTGGAAAATCTGTCCGGCCTATCGAGCCTTTAAATAACACATCCCCCGTCCAAAGCACGGCATATTTTGCGTTATAGAACATGACATGACCCGGTGTATGCCCCGGTGCAAAACGAACTTCAAACTCTTCTGCACCCAGCTTCAAAGTTTCGCCGCCTTCCAACCATTGGGTCACATGGACATTTTCAGGGATCGGGAAACCGTATTTCGCAGAAACTTCCTGAATCATGTCCAACCAAAACGCATCTTCTTTATGCGGGCCAATCACTGGAACATTCCAAGCTTGGGTTAATGCCCCAACCGCACCTGCATGGTCTAAATGGCCATGCGTTAACCACAAGGCTTTGACCGTTAAACCAAGCGCTTCAACTTCGGCTTTTAATTTTTCAGGCTCTCCCCCTGCATCAATCAAGACCGCTTCTTTCGACTCAGAGTCCCAAACAATGGAACAGTTTTGTTGAAATGCCGTGACGGGTACGATTTTAACTTGCAACATAGGGCGAAAACCTCAAGGCGATGAATGGGCTAATGTTTGCTTTAAGGCATCAAGATTAGCTTGAAGTAATAAATTGAGCAATGCGACATGATCATCCCGCGCGTTTAAAGCGGGAATATAGCCATATTCACCACCGCCTGCAGCTTGGAAAGTTTCAGCATTTTGCAGCGCCAACTCTTCTAGCGTTTCCAAACAATCCGCTGAAAATGCAGGGCTCATAACCTGTACCGATTTCACGCCTTGTTTGCCCCACGCTTCCAAAGTGGCATCGGTATAAGGTTTCACCCATTCTTGCTTACCAAAGCGCGATTGGAAACTAATCTCATACTGTTCAGCAGTTAAACCCAAAGCTTGTGCAACCAAATGACCCGTCACACGGCAACGATCTGCATAGGGATCACCCTTATCGGCATAAGGCTGTGGAATACCGTGGAATGACATCAATAATTTATCTGGTACGCCATGTTCAGCTTGATAATCACGCACACTTTGCGCCAAGGCCTGTATAAACACAGGATGCTGGTAATAATCACGAATAATGCTCAGACCCGGCAAATTACGCTGCTGTGGAATCCATTTAGCAATGGCATCGTATAAAGGTGCCGTAGATGTTGCTGAATACTGTGGAAACAACGGAAATAATAGAATGTGGTCTTGAGGCTGCTCAGCCAATTGCGCTAAAGCGGCAGAAATCCCTGGATTACCATAAGTCATGGCCGGAATCACATTAAGTTCAAATTCTGGATATTTTGCTGTGAGATGCTGTTTTACTGCGGCAACTTGCTCAAATAAAATTTCACGCATGGGTGAATCATTACCCCAAACCATGTCATAAGCATGTGCAACACGTTTAGGGCGAAATGGCAAAATGAACAAACGTAGAATGATTTGCCATATCGGTTTCGGGATTTCAATCACTCGCTGATCCGACAAAAACTGTTGCAGAAAACGACGCACTGCGGGCACAGTTGGCGCATCAGGCGTACCTAGATTCGCCAGAATAATGGTGACTTTAGCTTTCTCGACAGGCAACATTACGCTTTTTCCATCAATTTGAATGACGCTAATGTAGCAGCTTTTTATCCATTTAATAAAATAGATTAATATGCAGATTTAAATTGAAAAACTCGATCATTATCAAGCAAATTACTTTCTAACAATTTTTGACCTTTACTGGTTACTTGCCACAACATCCGCTGACGGTCATCTCGGCCATTGGGCACAATCCAGTCATTCTGCCGCATCTGGCTTTTAATGCTGTGTAAAGCACGAATATTCACTTGTGCCCGCGCAACCGCATGAGCACGTGGCATCTCAATACGTGCATCATCCAGACCTGTTTCATTCAAAAACTCATTCATACGTTTAGAGAAGAATTCTTCAGGGGTTGGATTAACAAAGGTTGCGCCTAAAATCGACAAAAGCTGCGCCCACGTCATTTTCTTCTGTACTTTTAATTCTTTGAAATTACCATCTTGATAAGCGTGCATGCGGTATTCAAATGAAAATAGTTCATGCATCGACACTTTTGGTAAAGATAAGAATGGATCAACTTCGCGTTTTCCAGACTCTGTTTCGAGTTGAACTAACTGGGCTTTTAAACGATCAATTTCATCATGTAAAGCTTGAGTATTCTGTGGGCGCACCCAACCTGTAACAGGATAGCGTTCTAGCATTTGTGGCATGTTCAATCGAACTGCCATTTCTAAATCACGCAAACTACGATAGGTAAAAACTTGATCAACTTCATTTTGTAATAGTTTTCTAAATTCTTTAAATTTTTCACGAAGTTCAGGTTTAGCATCATGTAACGCATCATCACGTGAATCTGGATCATCATGCATAAACACAATGACAGGTTTTTGCTTGGTCACCGCATAGATGTATTCAAGGTGCATATAGCCCACACCAGACACAGACTGCTCACCGTATTGACTACCCAGTAAGATCACCACATAATCACAGTCATCAATTTGACGACGCGCAAAAGCCGTACTTAATGGTGTGCGCTGTTCCAACCCCCAAGAGAAAAAACCCATCCCTACAAGAGTCTGTGCCAATATGATCCGTTCTGGCTGCATTTCACTGCCAGATGTGGAAATGAATACTTGATAACGCTTATCGAGCATTAGAGATCCTCTTCCCGTTGCACGCTATATCCAGCACTCAAAAAAGTGGTTGCTGAAACATACAGCATGACTACCCCAAATAGATTTAAATTGTTTTATCTAAAATCGTTCAATCACAATGATTAAAATTCTAAACTTGCCGCCTGAATATTGCAGATTTTCCAAGTGATTTGATCATCTTGAATTAAGCGTGCTACCACAGGTGTTAAGTTTTCCGCATTATTTCCACTGACATAACATTCGATACGCAGTGAATCTTGGCGGTTATGCTCAAATAATAACTCATTTTTAATCAAAATTTGGGCTGTTTGTCGTGCAACTGCAAAACCTGAGTCAATTAATGTCAGCTTCTGACCAAAAATATACTGAATTGCCGATTTTAGGAAGGGGTAATGCGTACATCCAAGCACTAAATAATCTGCACCGGCATCTACAACTGGCTGTAATATCTCAGTTAATGTCTGCAGGCAAGGCTCAGTCATTTGCGCCCCCGCTTCAACAAAGGGCACCAATTCCAAAGAAGTCACTGACAAAACTTGCACCCCTGCAGGTTCAGCAAATCGCTGCATGACATCTTTGATTAATTTACCCCGAAAAGTCGCAGGCGTTGCGAGAACAGCCACGGTTTTACTTTTGGTCTGTAATACCGCAGGTTTTAAGGCCGGAACCAAGCCAATAATTGGAAAGTTCTCACCGTAGTGTTCACGCAAATAATCCAAACTAAATGCCGATGCCGTATTGCATGCCACCACCGCGACTTTACACCCCTGACGGTATAACCACTCGATCGCATGCGCAGTCAATTCACGGATGTCCTGATCTTGACGCGGGCCATATGGAACATGTGCCGTATCCGCAAAATAAACAATCCGCTCATTTGGTAAATAACGTGCGATTTCCAATGCAACAGATAAACCACCAATACCTGAGTCAAATACCCCAATAGGCGCATCAGCAGTCGCTTTTGGCATGGGTACATTTAAGGGGTAAATGGGATGAATGGCGGTCATAGGGTCACTTATATATTGTTCAGAATGACAAGGTGGAAAGCTTAAACCTCAGGTGCCTAATTGCAAGTGCAAATCGCCACTTTGTAACACTAAAATGGACTCCCCTTGCTCATTTTCAAGCAGCTCACCCATCTCGACTAAATGAAAAAAAGCTGCACGTTGAATTAAGGCATTTATACCAAAACGAACATGCACATAAGGACGTAGTTCACCCTGATATTCACGCATAAAAATCGGATGTTCCTGATCAACAATAATCAGGTCTTGGGTGGTTGTGGTGAATTGAATATAGTTTTTAGCGTCAATCTCAACGTGATCCACCTGATTGACAAATAAAGGCTCATCTTCCACCTGTATTTCAATTTGTTCCACAGGGGTTTTTAAATAGAATTTCCCATCTTCTTTCCAAAGCACGGTTGAGAACAGATCTATGAGCGCTTGTCGCTTGATCAATTGACCATCGTGCCACCATTCTCCATTGGCTAAAACCTTCAAATCCATTGCACCACAATGCTTTGGATGCCATTGATCTAATGGGGGGATTGACCTTTTGTGACCGGACTGTCCATCTTTTAAGTATTGTGCAATGTTCATTAAATTTCTATCATCCCTATTAATGAATTTTTTCGTCGGGTTTTCGTTCAATTGCTGCTTCATCCGCCTAATAAATACCTTAGTGACGGAAAAATAATATGATTCAGCCAATTGGCTAGAACTCGGTTTAAAACTATACTAGCCCACAATATCAAAGACACGATAGAAAAATTGTGTCTGGGCATTAAGAACACTCATGGCAGCACCATTTAAATGAATTGAATGGATGCCACCTTCCGAAATATGAGGAGTCCTACATGGAACACATCGAACGTGAATCGATGGAGTTTGACGTAGTTATCGTCGGTGCAGGTCCTGCCGGCCTATCTGCTGCGATTAAAATTCGTCAACTTGCAATTGAAAATAACCTAAACGATCTGTCCGTTTGTGTCGTGGAAAAGGGCTCCGAAGTGGGTGCGCATATTCTATCGGGTGCTGTGCTTGAACCCCGCGCGATGAATGAATTGTTCCCAGATTGGAAAGAACAAGGCGCACCGTTAAATGTGCCTGTGACTGAAGATAAAACCTTCTTCTTATTGTCTGATGAAAAATCACAAGAAGCACCGCATTGGATGGTGCCAAAAACCATGCATAACGATGGCAACTATGTTATTTCTTTAGGTAACGTGGTTCGCTGGTTAGGTGCTAAAGCTGAAGAATTAGAAGTGTCTATTTTCCCAGGCTTTGCAGCATCTGAAATTCTTTACCATGAAGACGGGACTGTGAAAGGTATTCAGACTGGCGACATGGGTATTGGTAAAGATGGCGAACCAACGCATAACTTTACTCCTGGCTATGAACTGCATGCCAAATACACATTATTTGCTGAAGGCTGTCGTGGTCATTTGGGTAAACGTCTGATTGCTCAGTTCAATTTAGATAAAGATGCTGATCCGCAACATTACGGTATTGGTATTAAAGAACTTTGGGAAATCGATCCTGCTAAGCACAAACCAGGTTTGGTGATGCACGGTGCAGGTTGGCCTTTAAGTGAAACAGGTTCTTCAGGCGGTTGGTGGTTATACCACGCTGAAAACAACCAAGTGACGTTGGGTATGATCGTTGACTTGTCATACACCAATCCACACATGTATCCATTTATGGAAATGCAGCGCTGGAAAACACATCCACTGATTAAGCAATATCTTGAGGGTGGTAAACGTATTTCTTATGGCGCACGTGCGGTTGTAAAAGGTGGCTTCAACTCACTACCTAAATTCACTTTCCCAGGTGGTAGCTTAATTGGTGATGACGCAGGTTTCCTAAACTTTGCGAAAATCAAAGGCTCTCATACAGCAATGAAATCAGGCATGCTGTGCGGTGAAGCTGTATTTGAAGCGATTGCTGCGGGTGTGGAAAAAGGTGGTGACCTTGCCATTGCACGTGTGACTGAAGGTGAAGACTTCTTCGCTAAAGAGTTAACTGCGTACACAGACAAGTTCAACAACAGTTGGTTGAAAGAAGAGTTATATAACTCTCGTAACTTCGGCCCTGCTATGCATAAGTTTGGTCAATGGATGGGTGGTGCGTTCAACTTTGTTGATCAAAACATCTTTAAAGTGCCGTTCACGCTGCATGACTTACAGCCCGACTTCAGCGCTTTAAAAACTGTCGATGCTGCGAACTTCAAACCGAATTATCCAAAACCAGATGGTAAAATTACATTTGACCGTTTGTCTTCAGTATTCGTATCGAATACCGTTCACGAAGAGAACCAGCCTGCTCACTTGAAACTGACAGATGTGTCTATTCCTGTAAATGTGAACTTACCAAAATGGGATGAGCCTGCTCAGCGCTACTGCCCTGCTGGTGTTTATGAAATTATGGAAGAAAATGACGGTTCTAAGCGTTTCCAAATTAACGCGGCAAACTGTGTTCACTGTAAGACGTGTGATATTAAAGATCCATCTCAAAACATTACTTGGGTAACACCTGAGGGTGGTGGTGGTCCTAATTATCCTAATATGTAATCTCTTTTGAGATTGAAATAAACCCGCTTAATGCGGGTTTATTTTTTAATATACAATCACACTCTTTAAATAAATATTATTACAAAAAAACTAATTCCTATAAAAAATCAATTTCATAATTAGTTTATTTTAAATAATTATCAATGTGTCATTTTATATCCATTAGATTTAGATATTTTATAAATAATTAAAAGAAATAATTTCACTAAGCCTAAAAGGCTTTGTTGCATAAATATGTAAGCATCTGATTTAAATAAATTTAATTTTGGATCAAAAAATAATCAAAACCTTTAAAATCATATAGTTATGAAATCTTTGTGCAACAAAGCCCATCTATATTTAAGTATTATTTTTTTAAAACAAGTAATTTAATTTCACCAAAAATTTAAAATGATAGCTTTAAACCCAATATCTTTATTTAATAAACTTATAAGCCTATAAAATATTGAGTTTGCTTGAGACAACAAACCCGCTTAGGCGGGTTAATTTTAAATTATTATAAAAAAATCAACTACCTTCTTATTTCAAACGCTTGAAAGTTATTAGGATGCTTCTGTTTTCTATATTGTTCAGATTTTACAATAAATATAACATCAAACAATCCCTCATAAGAATATATATACCTATAATTACTTAATCTTGAGTCAAAATCAATTTTCTTAAAATTTAAAGAACTATTATTTTCAAAAAAATTGTCATTAAAATTTGGGATAAATTTAGTATAAAATACATTTTTACTATGTAATTTAATAACACTCCATTCAGAATCACCAACATTTTTAATTAAATTAACTTGCAAGTCTGGAAAGTTCGGGATATTAAAATATACTCCTTGCTCCTTCTTAAAGTTATTATTTTTGTGGGCTAAAATTTCTAACTTACCAAGCATTAAATCTGATTTATTAAAATCTCCATTTTTTACACAAAAAATAATTCTTTCAATTAATAATTGGTAATTAATATTATTTTTTGAAATAAATTCATTATTCATATTCAATCCATTTATCGACTTATCATTAACACTATTATTTGCATAACAGCCGAAAAAACTAGTACTTACCCATACGATTACTAGTAAAAAAATACGCATTCCATATCCCTTACAAGTATGATTTGAAATTAATTTTCGTAATAGCCATTCTCAAACAAAGGATCAAGTTGACCATTTTCCAACTTCCACGATGATACACTGAAATCATGCTCACCATCAGCATCAAATAAATCGACACCTTTACCATCCTCGGGATATTCAGGATAAATGTAAGCATTATCTCCATATTTTTTATAAAATTGACTACACCACATATATGGATTTACCACCCTAAAAGGGGGAATTTTTCCATCAATTTCAATGTATCCTTTTCCATTTGGCAAGTCATCAATGACATCATCTAAAATATCTTCTGCTTCTTCAGCACAGGTATCATTCAAAATTACATTATAAGGTTTTCCTTTAAGCACTGCCGCTTCAACTTTTGCTACTTTTTGTTTAATTTTATGAAATTTTTTTTCCGTGATATTTATTTTAAATATTTGAACAACTTCATAAATTAAATAAGAAGTTGTACTTGGCCTTTTATTTACGTATCCATTTGCATAAATTTTTTCATTTCCGTCTATCTCTTCTTCACCTTTTTTATATTCTATATCTCCCAACTCTTCTGTTGGGCCAAAACTAAAAAAGGCCTCCACAACATTATTTTTGGTTATGTAAAAGAAAGCATGGCCATAATCACTACCCTCCCCTTGCAAAATTTGAACTTTTTCAACTTTATTTTTTAAAATACCTACTTTGCGTTCAACAAAAGCTATTTCTGCTAAATTTGCTTCAAATCCAACCAACAAAGAATAATTATCAATTTTAATTTCAGTTTCAGGCTTTCCTTCTTGTGTATCAACCATTTGACTCATTTAATTATTATCCTTTAAAAAATCTTCAGCATCTTGACCAACCAAAATTCTTAATTTTTCCTTCTGCTGAGTAAAAATACGTTTTGTCATTGCGTTAATGTCACTTATTCCAGCCAAGTATTCTCCATTTGGTTTTACAATCACATATTTTTCATTTGGCATTATTTTTTGAGTATGATCTATGACCTTAATTTGTTGACTGAAGCTTTTCAGTTCATTTGGCAAGGTTGTGATTGGAACATTTACTTGTTGAGGCCCCACAAACTTATGCTGCCCTGCCTTCACCTCAAACTTACCGCTAGTAGTAGGCAATATACCCGCACTACTAATTTCAATCTGACTACCACCAGCAACTAAAACAATTTTTTTGCTTGCTTTGATTTCAACTTTATCTTCCGTGGAAATAATTTGAATACCTTTTCGTGCAATCAGATCCGCCCCATCTCCTTGGGCTTGGATTTCAACTTTGCCTTTGCCTGCATACGCGCGTAAACCTTCTTGTGCTGCAAATAGACTGATCTTGCTTTGTGCATGGGCAATCAAGGATTTTTGACTGCTAAGGTTGATGCTATCGCCTGCACTTTGGCTGATCTGCCCATCCGCTGAAAGATGAATATCTTCCTGACTACTCACAGCAATTGAGTTTGGTGCAGATAAAATCATTAAGGCTTGTTTAAAGGCATCCGCCTTTTCTTTACTGCCTTTTTCAATTTGTCCAAGAAAGTTTTTTAGGTTATCCAAGACTTCAAGTGGGTCAGTTTGTTGATTTTTCGCCACTTCACTTAAAGCTTTACTGCTGTTTAAGTTGGCTTCGATTTGATCTTTTGCAGCTTGTGCGTCGAGGTGCATTGCTGCTGCTTGTTGTTGTGGGTGTGTACTAACCAATAACCCTTGACCTGCACGCACCGCGCCCCATTGGTCGGTTCTCAGTTCAAAACCTTCGCCTCTTCCCTCACTTTCTGCGGTTTCTTTGGGATGACTGAGGTTCCCTAGGTTGAGCTGAGTGGCGCCATGGGTACTTTGTAATTGTGTTGAGATTTATCCAGTCGTGTCATCAAAGCGAAGTTGTCCAAAGCCTTCACCTTGGACTTCCTTACTTTTTATTCCAGCCAGTTTTTTGGTGTCTGGCAGTTTGCCTTTACTATCAAATTGGGTTGGACTGCGCTGTGCTTCATGTATGCGCCCCACTACAAATGGTCGGTCAATATTACCGTCAAAGAAATCAATAACTACGATTTCATTAATGCGCGGTAAGAAGCGTGCGCCATAACCTTCACCTGCCCATGGAGTAAGTACATCGACCCATGCAGAATCCATATCATTGTCATTGCTGCCTGCACCACCATCATGGCTGTGATCATCACCACGGGTAAATAAGAAGCGGACTTTGATACGCCCCCATTCATCGACATGTATTTCTTCACCACTTGGCCCAACGACTTTAGCCCGTTGCGGATGGGTGCTTGGACGGTGTTCGAGTGGGTTATATGCAGGAACCGTCGCAATATTGCGGCGTTGTAATGTGAGCTGATTGGCCTGACGCTCGGCCTGTTCATGGATCGGTTTAATGTTCCACTGACTTTGTTCAATCAGTTGATTGACTTGTTCAGTAAGGTCTTTGGGTAAGTTATTTTGGTTATAGAATTTCTTTTCTGTGATTAAAAATTGTTTGTCTGCACCACTGTGTTGATCAATTTCTGGGTGTTCATTCAATTCAAACCAATAACCGACTTGTGTATCACGCACAGTCGATTGTGCATTGAATTTTTTCGATTGTAGCTCGTGATAGCGCGTTAGGTTTTGATTCAGTTTTTCAATCTGACTGTTTGATGAAGCGGTAGCTTGGTCTTCGCCTTTTAAGTCTTGCATCCATGCAGGGCTGATATGCCATGCTTGTTCCAAACTTAAACTGGCATTGTCTTGGCTTTGGCTATGCTGATGTTTGCTTTGAACTGAGCCTGCGCCTTCTTCTTGGCTCAGTCCATCGGCTTGCCAGCGCTGCACATGGACCGCAGTCGGTTGAATGCTACGTTCACCGATCAAGCTGGTGATGCTGTCTTGTTTTTCTGTGGCACTAGAGCGATGAAAGCGGATACTACGACGGCTGAGTGCTTGATATTGGCTATTGTCATCAATCAGGCGGAGTTTTTGTTTTTCGATCGGGCTACTGGAATGCATCACTTTCAATTGCGCTTCATCGATGAGCCAATTGATGCCTTCACTGCGCCAAAGACGCGTTAAAAAGTCATAATCGCTTTCATTCGACTGCATGATGAAAGGTCGTACATCATAGTTCTGACTTAAACCGCTTAGATCTAGCGTTAGACTGGCAGCAAAGAGCGGACTTTTGCTTTGCCATTCTTTAAAGAGAGTTTCACTGACATCGCGCACCGATTTGTTCATAAACACACGGCTGTTCCTGCGTTTATGCCACAGCGATGTTGCATCTTCTAAAGTGAGTTTATACAGCGTGAGTGAACCGTCACTCTGGCCTTGGGTGGCTTCGGTAATAATACCCGTGGTGCGGAAGAGTTCGCCCTGATCGGTCACTTGATCAACGGCGACTTGTACGCCAATAAATTGTTTTAGTGGAATAAGTGCATTCGTAGATAGGCAAATCAAAGTCGCTTGCAGGCCTTGGTTTAAGACATGCTCCCCATCAATACGTTGAATAAAAAGCTCTTCATTCAACGCAGGATTGGAAAATTGCACATGAATGGCACGTTTTTGGGCGGATAAGCCTAATTTTTCAAGTATAAGAGCAATCGAATTTAACATTTTAAAAGTCTGTTTTTTAAACTTTGTATAATTATGCTGCGAATGATATAGGCTAGCCATCAGACTTGACCAGCCTATTTTATTAATAAAAATGTAACATCTTAATAATTATTATTTTTTACAATCTCTTAAATTAACCTTTCTGAACCAAATAATGGAATTCTTTATTTCCATTTTCATCAAGACGTTCTTCTTGAAGCAAAAGCTCATGACCTAAATGCATACAAAATTTCGGAATATCCCAAGAGGTCGAATTATCTGTTGCAAAAACCTCAACAATATCACCCGATTTTGATTTACGAATGGCTTGATGCAACATCATCACAGGCTCAGGGCAACGTAAGCCACGGGTGTTTAATTGAATTGATGGGGGCACAGAAGGCTCAGACATTAGAAAACTCAGTATTAAAATCTAGGGCTATTTTAGCATAATCCTAACGACCGAATGTTAGCTTGAAAAATGCAGATGATAACGTCTTAAAATGACTTGATCGCTCATCATCTAGATCAACATTAACAATAGACAACTGTATTTTCTACGGTATGATAAAATCATCATTTATTAGATATTAAGAGTCTTTAGGAAAGATCATGCAAGAGGAATCCGGCCCGTCGTGGGGCATGCGCGGCTTACGTAAATGGCTGGGCACTGCACCAGAAACCCGTGACGAACTGTTGAAATTGGTACAAGATTCACGTCGCTTCTTAGAACCCGATACAGTTGCCATGCTCGAAGGGGTACTCGACTTACCTGCAACTAAAATCCGCGAGGTCATGACCCCCCGTACTGCGATGATCAGCTTACAAGAAGATGATGAGTTATTAGATATTTTGCATGTACTTGTTGAATCTGCACACTCACGTTTCCCTGTCTTTTCTTCAGACCAGCCAGACAATGTCGTCGGTATTTTATTGGCCAAAGATTTGTTGCCATTTTTGACAGAACCGACCACCAAAGTCGATATTCGTGCATTAATGCGCCAACCCTTATTTGTACCTGAGAGCGCGCGTTCTGACCAAGTTTTACGTATGTTGAAAAATACCCAAACCCATATCGCTGTTGTGATTGATGAATATGGCACAACTTCAGGCTTAGTGACTTTAGAAGACATTCTTGAAGAAATTGTGGGTGAAATTGAAGATGAACACGACAAAGTTGATGAAGAAGCTCAATTTATCATTCCAGATGAAGACCCGTTAAGTGCAAATACATGGTTGGTTCAAGCACTTACACCAATTGAACACTTTAACAATCTTTTAGATGCTGATTTTTCAGATGATGAAGTAGAAACTGTGGGCGGCTTACTGCTACAAGAAATGGGCTTGGTCAGTGATTTACAAGGTCAAGTGATTGAACTTGAAAACTGGGAATTTACCATTTTGGAGGCAGATGCACGTACTATTCATCTGATCCGAGCTGTCCGTAAATGAGAACCTACTTTGATAAGCTGCTAAACCACTCACAACAAAAAAAACAGCTACCTTTCATCTATCCTTTGCTGATTGCATTATTTTCAGGTGCCATCTTCAGCTTGTCGCTGGCACCTTATCATTATTGGTGGTTGGCAATTTTATCTCCAGCCATTCTGTATGCCTGCCTAAGTCAACGTGCACCTAAACAATCGTTTTTCATTGGTCTAGCGTATGGCTTTGGCTTATGGTTTGTTGGGGCTTTTTGGCTCTATACCTCGATCCATGTCTATGGTGATACCAATTCAGCACTGAGTGTTTTGATGATTGCCATTATGGCGATTGTGATGGGGCTGTTTACCGCAGTTCAGAGTTGGCTCTACCGCCGCTTCTTTCCAGAAACCCCACTGACCTTTGCGCCACTGTGGGTGTTTTTCGAGTGGAGTAAAACTTGGGTCTTTACCGGTTTTCCATGGCTGTTTGCAGGTTATGCATTTACTGAACGATTCCTCGATGGCTATGCGCCATTATTCGGGATCTTTGGAGTATCTTTTGCGGTCATTGTATTGGCCTGCGCCTTGGTTGAAATCCTGCGTAAACGCATCTTTTGGATTGTTCCCTCTGCCCTTGTTTTGCTCGGTGCATGGGGTGCAGCGCAATTGCAATTTGTTCAGCCTAAAAATGAAAAACCGCTGAGTGTTTCCTTAATTCAAGGCAATATTCCACAAGATTTAAAATGGTTAACAGAATACCAAGCTCAAACCTTAATGAAATATGCGTCATTAAGTCGGACCGAATGGGGCCGTGATGTCATTGTTTGGCCAGAATCCTCCATTCCAATGTTCCAAACCGATATAGAGCCGTTTTTGGATGCGATGAAAGTCCAAGCCAATAAAACAGGTACGGCTTGGGTGACAGGTATTCCCTATTGGGATCTGGCAGAATCACAGCAAAACCAACACCCTATGTATTACAACACCATCATGGCAACTGGTGATGAATCTTCTGGTTTATACAAGAAGCAACGTCTAGTTCCCTTTGGTGAATACATTCCGCTTTCAGGGATGTTAAGTTGGGTACTGCCTGCCCTACAAAATGACCCGTCGATGAGTGGCTTTTCACGTGGTGCAAACAACCAAAAGCCTTTGAATGTTAAAGGTCATGATTTAGGTGCAGCGATTTGCTATGAAGTGGCTTATCCCAACTTAACGCGCCGTAATGCCAGTCAAAGTGACTATTTGGTGACTATTTCCAATGACGCTTGGTTTACTGGAACAGCGAGCCCACATCAGCACCTACAAATGGTTCAAATGCGTGCCAAAGAAAATGGCCGTTGGTTTATTCGTGCAACCAATACAGGTATTACCGCCTTTATTGATCATAATGGTCACATTGTGAAACAGGCACCGATGGATAAAGATGCAGTACTGCGTGGTGATTTACCTGCCATGCAAGGCGAAACACTTTACACTCGCTTAAGTGATTGGCCTGTGTTGATTTTCTCATTCTTGTTATTGGTTCTCGGTTGGATTTATCGCCCGCGTAAAGTTGATATTTCTTTTAAATCACGCCGTTGATTCCTCTACAAAAGATCAAAAAAACCGAGCTTTGGCTCGGTTTTTTATTGATAAACGTTCAACGTGCTAGCTCATCCTACTTTTTCAAAGTAACTTGGTCTCAGCATCGGGCACACAAAGAGCAACATGCCCCTCTGCATTATGAAAACCTGTGACCAAACACTCTGACTGGATCGGCCCAATTTGTTTTTTTGGAAAATTCACGACAGCAACAACCAATTTTCCCACTAGATTTTCCGGCTGATACAGCTGTGTAATTTGTGCACTGGACTTTTTAATGCCCAGTTCCTCTCCAAAATCCACATGGAGAATGTACGCGGGTTTACGCGCTTGCTCAAAGACTTCAGCCTGCACAATTTTCCCTACACGTAATTCAACTTTCATAAAATCTTGCCAATCGATCTGTTGCATTTTTCCCTCTTTCTTTTCTTTGTTGTACTTCATCTGGCTATCTATGCATTATAAAAATTTCATTCAGGCTGACGATATGTGAAACAGACATTCGATGCGTCTAAACGGACAAAGTAAGGTCATCTTAGAACACGTATCACATTAATGTACGCTTTGATGTAGGCTAACTGTTCATTAGCACGAGACATAAAAAAACTGGAGCAAGCTCCAGTTTGGAAGGTTAATTTTGGGGTTATAACTGAGTAACTAAATAGGAAAGCATGGCAGCTAAAGATACCATTGGAATATATCGATAAAGACGAACAACCATTTGTTCGATGGCAGATGCATGTTCTTGTTTTAAATTTGCCACAGTCGCTTTTAATGCAGACCAAAAACTTAAAGCCAGTAATGAACTCATTAAGCTCATGGCAAAGAAGCCCACCATAATTTGGCTACTGCCCTCAGTGCTTTGCCATAAATACACAATGCCTTGACTGATCGGCAGAATACTTAAAATGAAAAGAACAGATTTCAGCATAGACCAATGAAATTGGTTAATTTCATCCGTTAATAATAATGCTTTCATACTATCCTCCATGGCTAAAAAAGTACCATAAAAGATATTATGCGCGGTTTTATTTAAATGAAAAGCCTATATTTATTCATATTTTGCGATTATTGTAATCAATAAAATTGGGAATAATTCTTATTATAAATATCACATATTTTATATTATGCAATTTAAAGTAAATTCAATAACTTAATATTAATTTTATAATTAAGATTTATTATCACTTCACTCAATATTGAAACATCCTATTAAGTGAAGTGATTAATTCCATTAAAACTGAATATATAATTATTCTCAGTTAGTGTTTATAGTAAATATCGGCATCATTTTCTTCACCGCCAGACTGACCATCCGCACCAAATGAATAAAGATCATAAGGACGGCCTTCAGAACCTGGAATCACATATTGAATGTCATTGTCCCAACTGTCTTTTGGATAGCCGCCTTTGATATAGCCACCCGGCAACCAGTTTTTAGCAGACTCTGGTTTGGTGACCAAAGCATTTAATCCGCCGTCTTGCATTGAAGGGAATTTACCATTGTCCATTTTGTATTGATCTAATGAGCCAGCGACACTTTTTAAAGTAATCGCCGTAGTATCGACTTTAGCTTTTTCACCACGGCCCATCACGTTCGGTACAATCAGCGCTGCCAAAACACCTAAAATGACAATGACCACCATCACTTCAATTAAAGTAAAACCTTGTTGCTTCATATTTTTTGTCTTCACTTGCATGTTACAAATCTCTGTTCACATCATTGTTCGAATGTCTTAAATCATATTATTCATATTCACGATTGGCAGCATCACAGCAATCACGATCACCAGTACAATGCTCGCCATAAATACCAACATCAGCGGTTCAAGTAACGCCAATAAAGTTGAAATTAAGGTCGTCACTTCTCGGTCTTGCATCGTCGACGCACGTTCGAGCATCCGATCTAATTCGCCTGAACTTTCACCACTTTTGATCATTTGTACCATCATCGGTGGGAAATAACCACTTCGCTCAAGCTGTGTTGCTAAATTACCACCTTCTGTTACTTTCTCTGCCGCAAGGTTGACCGAATCTCGAATCACCCAATTATTACTGACCGCTGCGCCAATTTTTAAAGCATCGACCAAAGGCACGCCAGACTTGGTTAAAATCGACAAGGTACTGGCAAAACGAGCGGCATTAATGCCTTTAGACAGTTTGGAAAATAATGGTAATTTCAAAGTCAATCGGTCAAAGGCATAATGTCCCGCCGCTGTTCTGAGGAATCGAACCAAGAGAAAAATCGAGACTACGCTACCGACCAATAAAAATGGCCAGGCCATTCGAATAAAATCACTGGCTTTCATTAAAGCGACCGTTATCCACGGCAAGGCATCTTTGCTTTGATCAAAGGTTTTGACAATATCTGGGACCACATAGGTCATGAGTCCCATCACAATACCGAAAGACATTAACATCAGGATGATCGGATAAATCATCGCACCCTGCACTTTTTTTTGCATGGCAAAGCGATTTTCGGTGTAATCGGCAAGTTGATCGAGAATGAGATCGAGATGACCTGAACGCTCACCTGCTGCAATCGTGGCAATATACAGTTCAGGAAAGCGTCCCGCTTGTTGTAGTGCGTTGGCTAAAGAATGCCCTTCCAAAACTTTCGAACGCACCGACATCAACAGATTTTGCACATGGGCTTTTTCGTTTTGTTTTCCCACAGCACGAATCGCTTCTTCTAATGGTATTGCAGCGGCAACCAAAACTGAAAGTTGGCGAGTTAATAAAGCCAAGTCATAGGCATTCAGCCCTTTTTGAAACCAGCGCTGCTGCGCGTGTTTGTCTTTTTGCTCAATCGGATCGACAGCAACTGGAATGAGTGACTGATCTCTGAGCTGTTGACGAATTTGACGCGCAGAATCACCCTCAAGTACACCCTTCTGCTGCTTCCCTGAAGCGTCTATGGCAGTAAACTGATATGCAGGCATTGTAATGCTCTAATTTTCCAAAATTTCTATCAGCGCAGTTGCGTCTGACCATCAAAATCATTCATATTCTTAGATATAAAATATGAGCTCACTCTAACACAACTCCTTTACGATCACGACGAAATTTAATCAGGAACTTATCCACGTTTTATGGCAAATTCAGCGAGCATTGCAACACCTATTTACCGCGTTCGAGTCGCCGTTCCGGTATATTTATACGACTGCTTCGATTACAGCTTAAACCAAGAGCAATACCAACAAGCTGAAGTAGGTGCACGCGTTGCTGTATCTTTTGGTCGGCAAAATTTGACCGGTATCATCGTGGAAAAAATTGCTCCCGATGCACCACTCGATTCAAGCTTTAAACTCAAGGCCATTACCGAACTTCTTGATGATCGTGCCATTTTAGATGAGAAAGTTTTAAATTTATTGACATGGTCTGCACAGTATTACCAATTTCCGATTGGTGAAGTGATGCAAAGTGCCCTTCCGACGCTGTTACGCCAAGGAAAGCCCTATAATTTATTGGCACGGACATGGAATCTGATTGACCATAATGCTGAAGCCAAAATTAAACGTTCAGAGCGTCAACAAGAGGCGTATAAAATACTAAAATTACATCCCACAGGCACAGGTGAAAATCTTTTAAATTTGTCAGGTGTGGAAACCGCGACACTCAAAGCATTAGAGAAAAAAGGTATCTGCCAATGTGTCTTGGCGGAACAGGACTTTAGCCCGATGCCCATGAGCATGGCGCAAATGCCACTCACTGCAAATCCTGAGCAAAAGAAAGCCATTGATCGGGTGTTAAAGGCGCGTAATCAATATCAGGCATTTTTACTTGATGGTCTCACCGGCAGTGGTAAAACCGAAGTCTATTTACAAATCATGCAAGAGATTCTAAAGCAAGGCAAACAAGTCTTGGTTTTAGTGCCTGAAATTGGACTTACCCCACAGACCATCAGCCGTTTCCAATCACGTTTTCATTGCAATATTGCTCTACTACATTCGGGTTTGAACGATTCAAAACGTATGCAAGCTTGGCAAGCAGCGCAAACGGGCAAGGCGTCTATTATCTTAGGCACGCGTTCTGCGATTTATACCCCACTGCCGAATCTAGGTTTAATTGTGATTGATGAAGAGCATGATCTGTCCTTTAAACAACAAGAAGGCTTTCGCTATCACGCTCGGGATGTCGCACTTTACCGTGGGCATCTGGAACAATGCCCTGTCATTTTAGGTTCTGCCACGCCTAGTATCGAGTGCTATGCACTGGCGAAACAAGGCAAAATGACCGTACTGGAATTGAACCAACGTGCGGGCACTGCGGTCATGCCGAAAATGCACATCCTTGATCTGAAAGTGGCACAGAAACAGCATGGAATCAGCCAACTTTTGATTGGTGAAATCCGTAAACGGCTTGAAAAAAAAGAGCAAGTATTGGTGTTTTTAAACCGCCGGGGTTATGCACCTGTACTGATTTGTGAAAGTTGTGCATGGCAAGCTAAATGCCCACATTGCGATGCCAATTTCACGGTTCATCGTACACCTTATCAACATTTACATTGTCATCACTGCGGCACCATTCACCGTATGCCAGAGCATTGTCCACAGTGTAATCACCAAGAACTGAAATCCGTGGGTATGGGTACAGCGAAGGTTGAAGAAAGCCTAAATGAGCTATTTCCGCAGCATGACGTTATACGGGTCGATCGTGATTCCACCAGTCGAGTCGGCAGTTGGCAAAAAATCTATGACAAGATTCAAAAAAGCGAACCTGCCATTTTACTCGGTACACAAATGCTGGCCAAAGGACATCATTTCCCTTACGTCACCTTGGTGGCGATTTTAGATATCGATTCAGGTCTACTGAGTGTGGACTTCCGTGCCATCGAGCGTACTGCACAGCTCATTGTACAAGTCACTGGGCGTGCCGGCCGTGGTGAACGTAAAGGCGATGTGTTTTTACAAACCCTAAGACCCGACCATCCGCTTTTGAATATCTTGGTCAATGAGGACTATCGAAAATTTGCCAAAGAAACCATGAAAGAACGGGAAATGGCACAAATGCCACCGTTTCGCTATGCCGCATTGGTGCGCTGTGAGTCCAAAAACCAAGAACTCAATACTGAATTTTTACAGCAACATGCCCAATTGCTGCGTCAGGACTTTGCTGGAATTATTGACATTTGGGGGCCGATTCCTGCCCCGATGGAGCGCAAAGCCGGACGTTATCAATCCCACATGGTTTTACTGTCTACAGATCGTGCGCGCTTACATTATTATCTGCGTTATTGGTGGCAAAACATCTTGCATAACAAGCCATCAAATATGAAATTGAGCCTCGATATAGACCCACAGGAACTCAGTTAAACGCGTACAATTCAGTCTGAAAAATCAGTCATACTGAATTGCAACTTTCGACCAAAAATACAACTCTAGGACGAGTAAATGTCACTACTGTTACAGATCACAATTTTCCTTGGCGCATCCTTATTGCTTGTCCCTTTGCTCAAGCGCTTTGGTATTGCAACGGTTTTGGGATATCTGTTCACTGGTATTTTGCTCGGCCCCGATGTCTTTAACATTGCCGGTGATCCCCAAGCGATCCAAGATCTCGCTGAGTTTGGCGTGATCTTACTGATGTTCCTGATCGGCCTCGAACTCCGTCCACAGCGTCTATGGAGTATGCGTAGTTCTATTTTCGGCATGGGGAGTTTACAAGTCGGTCTGACCGGTCTGCTTTTAGCGCTAGGCAGTTTTTTTGCATTACAACAAGGCATTGCAGCCAGTATCGTTATCGGTTTCGCTCTGGCACTCTCCTCTACTGCCTTTGTCTTGCAGATGCTGAGTGAAAAACAGCAATTAAACACCACCTATGGGCAACAATCCTTTTCGATTTTGCTGTTTCAAGATATGGCCGCAATTCCCCTGATTGCAGTCATCCCCCTGCTCGCAGGAACAGAATCATCACATCACGGAATCGCCTATTTCGCTGCAATCATTGCAACTTTTTCAGGCTTATTTTTATTTAGTCGATACTTAATGCGGCCTTTTTTCCGTTTCGTCGCGAAAAGTGGCGCGCATGAACTGATCACTGCTGTTGGCTTATTTATTGTGCTGGGTGTCGTGGTGTTGATGGATGTACTGGGCATCAGTACCACACTCGGAGCATTTCTGACGGGCGTGCTATTGGCAGACTCGGAATTCCGCCATGAACTCGAAGCAAGTATTGCTCCATTTAAAGGGCTTTTACTTGGTCTGTTCTTTATGACCGTGGGCATGACCACGGAACTGTCATTATTCGTTGAAATGCCATGGTTCATTATCGGTGGTGCGTTGGCACTGATGCTCATCAAAATGGCTTCACTTACCGCGATTGCGCGTTATCTTAAAAATTCATGGCGCAACAGTATTTTACTGGCGACCTGTTTGGCTCAAGGCGGTGAATTTGCCTTTGTAGTCTTTAGTGTGGCGAAAAGTGAAAATGTCGTACAGCAAGCCATTTTGGAGCCATTAACCCTCATCGTCACTTTGTCGATGGTGTTGACCCCTATGTTGTACTGGTTAATACAATCACAAATTTTGCCGCGTTTTAATCCAAAAACCATCCCCGAATATGACGACATTCCGGATGAACATAATCCTGTGATTATTGCGGGCTTTGGACGTTTTGGACAAATCATTGCTCGTGTGGCGCATTTACAGCATTTGTCTTTTACCGCCATTGATAGCAACTTAGACAAAGTCGATTTCGTACGTAATTATGGTGGTCATCTATATTATGGCGATGCCACACAACCAGATATTTTACGCGCTGCGGGCATTGAACATGCCAAAGTGTTCGTCCTTGCCATAGATGATATTGAAGACTCGATGAACGTGGCGCGTCATATTCGCCTGAATTACCCTCAGTTAAAATTATTGGTCCGTGCGCGTGACCGTCATCAGGTGCATCTGCTGCGTGATTTGGGGATTGAGCATATTTGGCGTGAAACCTATTTATCGTCTTTAGGAATGGCCTATCACATGCTGTGCGACTTAGGCATCAGCGATGAAGATGCCTATAAAAGTATCGAATTGTTCCGTGATTATGATGAAAAACTGCTGACTCAACAGCAGCAAATCTATACCGATGAACAAAAAATTTATGAAACGCATCGTAACGCTTTAGCTGAACTGGAACATTTGTTTGAAAGCGATGCGCAAGCCCTTGAAAAACCTACAGGTGTTGATTTACAACGCAGCTTACAACGTCATCGTATTGATGTCACAAGAGATGATAATGAATGACTTGTGTTTTACAATATCGTCACCATTAAAGCAGGGTTATGGAGAATTTTATGTCAGATTTACGCCAACGCTTTTTTATTGAAGATAGCCCTGTTCGTGGAGAAGTGGTTCATCTTGAAGAAGCCCTACAAACGATTCTTGCACAGCGTGACTATGCACCTGCTGTACAAATTCTCTTGGGTGAAATGCTCAGCGCGACTGCCTTGTTGGCCAGCACCTTAAAAATTAAAGGTCGTATTAGCTTACAAATTCAGGCTGCAGGCACTTTTAAATGGGCAATGGCGGAATGTAATCATCTCGGTGAAGTTCGCGCACTTGCAGATTATGAAGAAGACCCGCACTTTCAAACCGCTGAAGACAGCAGCACGGTACTCAAAGCCTTGGTAAACCCAGTACTTTTCATTAATATCGAGCCTGAATTTGGTGAGCGTTATCAAGGGATTGTACCTTTAGACAAACCGACTTTAGCGGGTTGCTTGATGCAATATTATGATCTATCTGCACAGATCCCGACACGCATCGTCTTAGCAAGCAGCAACAGCCGTTCAGGTGGTTTACTGATCCAGTTATTGCCGCGTAACAGCGAAGAAGAACAACGCCGAGTTGATGAAGATCTATGGCCACGTTTAACCATGCTGACCGAGACATTAAAAGCAGAAGAGTTAACGTCTTTATCTGCAAACGAAATTTTATATCGTTTATATAACGAAGAAGAAGTTCGTCTACCTGAAACTGAAGCCTTAAAATTTGGCTGCACATGTTCAAAAGAACGCTGTGCGACAGCACTTGAACAAATTGGTGTTGCTGCAGTTCGTGAAACTCTAGAGTTTCAAAACCCAATTGAAATGGACTGCCAATTCTGTAATACAAAATATACTTTTACGGCAGAAGAAGCTCTATCCCTTTTTGGTCAACACCTCAGCTAAATCATTGCATGATTAAAAGCCTAAATCTAAGCATCCCTCGGGGTGCTTTTTTGTTGTCCCCGCAAAATTTAGACCTACTACTTTCTTCCGCTCCGCCGAATGGTTTAAAACTTTAGAACCTCAATATGATCAGCTGTATTTGCGATCAATTTTTTTTAGAGTAGAATCGCGCCAGAAATAAAGTCAAAAAAACCAACAAAGCTTTATTTTTAATAGAAAAATAATGTAAAAAAAACTGGATAAAATATGAAACTCAAAACACTCGCTATTGCTTTAGCCATGTTCTGCTTTGGCCCAATGACAGCACATGCAGCAGACCTCGTTGGGACCTGGAAAACCATAGATGATAAAACAGGCTATGCCCGTGCTGAAGTCCAAATTACCAAATTAAAAGACGGCAGCTATAGTGGTAAAATCACCAAAGTGCATGCCATCCCTAACCGCCCTGTCACCACGATTTGTGAAAAATGCGAAGGTAAACTCAAAAATGCACCCTTAATTGGTTTACCGATATTCTCTGGCTTTAAACATAATGCAAAAGAGAATGCGTACACCGATGGCAAGGTGATCGACCCACTTTCAGGCAATACTTATCAAGGTAAAGGGCAATTGAATGCACGCGGCAATGTGCTGACACTTCGAGGTTATGTTGGAACCACGCTCCTCGGCCGGACGGTATCTTGGATCCGCGTCAACTAAAGTCGCCATTTGGCTTTCATTGGCATGATGAACTCAACTCCAGACGAGTTCATCATGCCGATAATAATCTACTTTGAGATGAATTCCGACTATTTTACTAGTGCGTAGACGTTCAGCATAAACCTCATTTAGCGCCAACTCGTTCATGTTTTGGCTCAAAATATAAATACCAATTCTTAAAAAATCACTAGAATATTCATATTATTTCAGGCTACATTAAACCCATAATATTTTTATGCCTTTAAGTTTTAGGCATCCGCTTTTTGTGTAATGTGGGTAATTATATGGCTGTTAAATTCCTCCCTTCTATCCTGTTCGGCATGTTCTCCATCTGCAGTTTATCCTCTGCTTTTGCAGCGATTGACCCCTTAGTGGGGACATGGAAAACCATTGATGATCGAACAGGATATTCCCTTGCCGATGTGGTGATTCGCAAAGATAAGCATGACCTGTATTCGGCCACCATTATCCAAAGCCGAAGCGTACCCGGAACAGCAAATGTTTCGACATGCACGCAATGCACCGGTGCTCAGAAAAATAAACCCATGGTCGGTTTAACCACTTTAAGCGGCTTAAGCGCTGATCCAGAAAAGCCCAATGAATTTGTGGGTGGAGTGATGCTCGATCCCAAATCAGGCAAGCACTACAATGCACGCGCTCGTTTGATGAATAATGGCAAGCATTTGATCATCAATGGTCGTACTGAAGGCTCTGCAATTGGACGCAATGTCACTTGGGTCAAAAACTAAGCACGAGGCCTTTAAATCATTAAAGGCCTTTTTTAACTTAAAAATTAGAGTAAAAACTCCATATTAAAGCAGTGTTTTAAAAAAATCTGCCAAATACATCACAAACCATCACATTGATTTTGTAGGGCTTTATATATAAATTAGGCAACTTACTCTAAAAACACAATTCTGAATTTTCAGGGGATGAAATGAAAAAAATATATCAACAATTATTTGCCGGAATACTACTTAGCACTTTGTCAGGATTGTCAATCGCTGCGGAAACCGATCCGCTAGTGGGTAAGTGGAAAACTGTCGATGACCGCACCGGATATTCACGTGCAGACGTTGAAATTCGCAAAAAAGCCGATGGAAGCTATGAAGGCATCATTGTCACCACACGCAATGTCCCTGGCACTGAAAAAATGGGCGTCTGCTCGAACTGCCCAGGTGAATTGAAAAATAAACCTTTTATCGGCTTGCCATTTATTTGGGACTTTAAACAAGATCCAAAAAATCCACGTGAATTCCAAAACGGTAAAGTTCTGGACCCGATTGGTGGAAAAATCTATAAAGGCAAAGCAAGACTTAGTGCTTCAGGAAAACATTTAACTATACGTGGGTATGTTGGTGTATCTGTGATTGGTCGTAGTGTCACTTGGATAAAATATTAATTTTAAATGTGTTTTTAAAAGCCTCCTCGTGAGGCTTTTTTATTGTCATGTTTTGAAACAATAAGATGCTGTTTGCCCCTATGACAGTTTGATGAACCCTTCTATATTGATTTAAACATGATCAATATTTATACAGAGAGTATGCCAGACAATCACTATCAAACTTTAGGGATCGCCCGAGATGCTTCGGCAGATCAAATTAAAAAAGCCTATCGAAAATTGGCGCGTAAATATCACCCTGACGTCAGTAAAGAGGCTGATGCTGAAGCGCGTATGCAAGCGATTAATGTTGCATACGACACCTTGAGTGATGCCGAAAAGAAAAAACAATACGATTTTGAACTCGATCATCCTCAAGGATTTGCTGGGTTTAATGCTGGCAACCAAGATGGTTTTGACCAATCTCAGTTTTATCGCCAATCGACGAGTGATGGTCAGCATGCGGACTTTAGTGGATTTGAAGACTTGTTTGGTCGTTTTGGGCAAGGCTTTGGTGGCGGTGACTATCAGTATCAACGTGCAAACCGCCAAACCAAGAGCTTCCGTGGTGAAGACCAACACGCCAGTTTAGAAGTGGATTTAGAAATCGCATTTCATGGTGCAACGCAGAATATCACCTTGCAGATTCCGAGCTTAAATGCCCATGGTGAGCCTGAAGTTCAACGTAAAACCCTACAAGTCAAAATTCCTGCAGGCATGAAATCAGGTCAACAAATTCGACTCTCCGGCCAAGGGCAAGCTGGCTATAACGGTGGAGCTGCTGGTGATTTATACATTGAAATTTTGTATAAACAAACCGAGCAAACCCGTGTAGAAGGTGCTGATATTTTCCAACAACTGAATATCAGTCCTTGGGAAGCAGCATTGGGTCAAAAAATTGCATTTACCAGTCCTGATGGCAAAACATTAGAGCTACAGATTCCTAAAAATGCGCGTACTGGACAGCAGCTACGATTAAAGGACAAAGGGATACCAAACAAAACACCCGGACAGCTTTACCTGGTTTTAAATATAGTGATACCAGCTGCACAAACAGAACAAGAGCAACAAGCTTATGCGGCTTTTGCTCAAGCTTTTCCGTCATTTAATCCACGACAGTCTTAAGGAGAGCACCATGACAACAATTCATTATCGTGAAATTGTCTGTGACGGATGTAAACAGACTGAAATCGTAGACGAAAAAAGTAGTTTTGATCTACAACACTTTGCCTCTGCCTGTGGGCAAAGTCCAGAATGGGTTCTGCAACTACTCGAATACGATATTCTGCCTAGCCGTTCAGAAGACAGGATTCATCAATTTTTTGGCGATGATATATCTCGCGCACGGCGTGCCTATCGGCTTCAACGAGATTTCGATGCCAGTTTTACTGCGGTCGCCATGATGCTCGACCTGATTGATGAAGTCCAACAACTACGTCGCCAAGTGAAACACCAACAGCTTCATTCGCACTAAATGTATTCGTGAACGCTCTGTCCTGCAGGGCGTTTTTCTTTTTTCTTGTAGAGGAAATGATCGACAACCATGAAAACACGAGATTGCAATAAAAAAGTCAAAAACATGTTTCCTGAGTACCGTGATTTGGTCACTCAGTTACGTGATGAAAATCCGCATTTTGCGCGGATCTTTGAAGAACATGATGAGTTGGATCGCGAAATCATTCAATTGGAATTAGATCCTGTTAATCACTACAACACGGATATTGAGACCATTAAGCGTAAGAAATTAAAGCTAAAAGATGAAATTTACCGCTTGCTGAAAAGTAATGAAAATGATGATATCTCTTGAGATATCGACTCATGTATAGGGGATTTTTCATGATGCATGTCGTTCGCAGTACAACCCTCGAGGCTACGCAATTGAATTGCTAAGACCATAAGGATCGGTCAAATCGGGTTGTACTGCAGATTTTTTAAAAACAAAATTTAAAAACAATAAAATCATGACAAAGGATTCATCATGCAAATACATCATGTACTATTTGGGGCATTACTCAGTTTCAGCGCTCTGTTGCATGCCAGTGATAAACGAGTATTTGAAAAACCATGGATGACCAAACAGGATATTCACGCGGCGATGTCACCGTCGTCAAAAACGCTGACGGGACGTATAGTGGAACACTCACGGCAATACGCCCACTGCCGTACAAACCCTTGGTTGAAGTATGCTTAAAATGCAAAGGCAAACTCAAAAATGCTCCCTTGGTGGGCCTCGAAATTATCAAAGGATTTAAGCCAGACCCACAACATCCAAATGAATATAGCAATGGAACCGTGC
Source organism: Acinetobacter sp. YH01024 (assembly GCF_013420195.1). NCBI lineage: Bacteria > Pseudomonadati > Pseudomonadota > Gammaproteobacteria > Moraxellales > Moraxellaceae > Acinetobacter > Acinetobacter sp. YH01024. The sequence goes on along the minus strand of NZ_VOYQ01000005.1, from coordinate 61,373 downwards.
TGGATCCCCTCTCAGGTAATGTCTATAAAGGCAAAGCCAAGCTGAGTGCGAATGGCAAACGTTTAACCATGCGTGGCTATATTGGCGTATCTGCACTCGGACGTAGTACCACATGGATTCGTAATGATTAACAACTAGACCCATCCATCAGAGAAGCTGACACGAATTATTTGAGTTTCGTCAGCTTCTCAATTTCTTTCATGGTTTTAACCGTACCTTTGACTGTGCCCTTCACCGTCTGTTTGATTGGTTCATAATCCATAAACCAAAACAGATTCATGTGTTGATCGCCGTGCTGCTGCGCCAACATATCAATCACGCTTTTTTCACCACGCCCCACCAAATGCCGTCGATAAAAATAATACAGCAGTAAAATCGTGGTCATCAGCATGATGCCGAGCATGATCCAAAAACCGGTTGGCGATTTAAGTCCGGGAATGAACTCAAAGTTCATGCCGTATATACCGGTTAATAAGGTTAATGGTGCGAAAATCGCCGTAATAATCGCTAAAATACGCATATTTTCATTGGTTTGGTTGGCAACGGCTGAAAAATGCAGATCAATGGCGGCCTGCACGGCACTGCGTAATCGTGTGGTGTGTTTTTGAATGCGTTCGATATGGCTGGTTAAATCATCTACGCGAACCAGCATGATATCCTGCTTTTCACTGCGCTTTTTGCCTTTCAAATGTGGGTAATTATCCACAACTTCATCACGCAGTTCTTGCAAGGCTTCAATTTGCTCTTCACACAAATTTTCCACTTGCTGAAAAGCCATATTTTCCTGCAGCAGCTGATGCCACTTGGTAAAACGCCGATGCCCTTGCAGCAATTCTTGCTGCCAAAACTCGACACGGCGGGTCAAAGGAACACGTAAATCCAAGTATCCATCTACCATATTATTCAGTAAGCGCAATGCCAAATCTAAGGGTGTAATGGCTAATTTTCGTGGTTTATTTTGTTCATCAATCGGACGAGAAATTAAGGTTTCAATTCGTTGGATATAACTTTCAATGGCTTTGTTGCCTTTTTCGCGCACCGTGATCAGCACTTGGGGCGTGAGCAAAAAACTGATCGGGGTGGTCGCCAAACCAAAGACCCGCTCATGCTTTTCAAGCGCGTCGGCGCCTGCAACAATTTGGTCATCGGGGGTGACCATTTTTCTAAAAATTAATAAATCGTAATCATCGAGTGTGTCAAAGGCACACGGATGCTCTAGATTTAAAATATCCCACAGATGATATTCATTGACCCGTAGATCACACGCCTGAATAATCTCACGCTGCCATTGCTCAGGGCGGTTGACGACATCTTCACGGGTACAATCAATCCAAATAAACTCAGGCTCAAGTTCAGGATGATGCTCACATTGCACTTGGTCTTGCACATAGATATGCGCGGCTGTTGGATGCTGAAAAAAATAATAGGTTTGCATATCTCATTTATTATTGTGTTTACTTTTTGCATGATGCCATAAAAAAAGCCTTGAGCAAGTCAAAGTTCATACTCTGACTGCACTCAAGGCTTTTTAGAATCCATTCACAGAGCCGAAACCCTGTGAATCAGCAAACTATTAAGCTTGTTCGATGTCTTTCATGGTTAATTTGATACGACCGCGGTTGTCGACATCAGCAACTTGTACTTTGATCTCTTGACCTTCAGATAATACGTCTGAAACGTTCGCAATGCGTTCGTTAGAAATTTGAGAGATGTGAAGTAAGCCATCAGTACCTGGAAGGATGTTTACAAACGCACCAAATTCAACGATACGAATCACTTTACCAGTGTAGATTGTACCTGGTTCGATTTCAGCAGTAAGCGCTTGGATTTTCGCAACAGCAGCAGAAGCAGCCGCTTTAGTTTCACCAAATACGCGAACTGTACCGTTATCTTCGATATCGATTGCTGCTTTAGTTTCTTCAGTGATCGCACGAATCGTTGCGCCACCTTTACCAATCACATCACGGATCTTATCAGGGTTGATGTTGATCACTTGGAATGTAGGCGCGTGCATAGAGATTTCAGGACGAGCGCGTGAAATTACTTGGTTCATTGCATTTAAGATGTGCATACGACCTGCATACGCTTGGTTCAATGCAACTTCCATGATCTCTTCAGTAATACCTTCGATCTTGATGTCCATTTGAAGTGCAGTAATACCGTTTGCAGAACCTGCTACTTTAAAGTCCATGTCGCCAAGGTGGTCTTCGTCACCCAAGATGTCAGAAAGAACTGCGAAACGCTCGCCTTCTTTGACTAGACCCATTGCGATACCCGCAACTGGCGCTTTAAGTGGAACACCTGCGTCCATAAGTGATAGAGAAGCACCACATACAGAAGCCATTGAAGATGAACCGTTAGATTCAGTGATGTCCGATACGATACGGATCACGTACGGGAAGCGGTCAGCTGCTGGAAGTACAGCTTGTACACCACGACGCGCTAAACGACCGTGACCGATTTCACGACGTTTAGGACCAGATTCACGACCAGTTTCACCTACAGAGTATGCAGGGAAGTTGTAGTGCAACATGAAGTTGTCAGTTTTCGTACCCGCTAATGTATCTACCATTAACGCATCACGTGTATTACCCAAAGTTGTTGTTACCAACGCCTGAGTTTCACCACGTGTGAATAATGCAGAACCGTGAGCACGGTCTAACACGCCAACTTGTACGTCAAGCGCACGAACTGTTTTAGTATCACGGCCATCAATACGTGGTTTACCTGACAAGATGTTGTCACGTACTGTACGGTATTTCAGGTCTTCGAATAATTCAGCTAAGTCGTCAGCGATACCGTCAACGTCTTCTTCTGGAACAAATTGAGCAACAGCTTCAGCTTGAAGCGCATCAAGTGCTGCATAACGATCGTGTTTAACAGCGATTGTGTATGCTTCAGAGATTTTCGCTTCAAACGCTTCTTTTAATTTTGCACGAAGGTCTTCGTTTTTCGCAGGTGCAGTCCAAGTAGACTCTGTTGCACCAGCAGCCGCAGCAAATTCTTTAATCGCTTGGATCGCGATTTGCATTTCGTCATGACCGAACAATACAGCGCCAAGCATTTGGTCTTCAGAAAGTTCTTTCGCTTCTGATTCAACCATCAATACTGCAGATTCTGTACCTGCAACCACAAGGTCAAGGTCAGATTCTTTAAGCTGTTCGTGGTTCGGGTTAAGGATGTATTCACCGTTGATTAAACCAACGCGCGCACCACCGATTGGACCACGGAAAGGCGTACCCGCAATTGCAAGTGCAGCAGATGTACCTAACATTGCAGCAATGTCAGCATCCATCGTTTTGTCAGAAGAAATCACAGTCGCAGTCACTTGGATTTCGTTGTAGTAACCTTCTGGGAACAACGGACGGATTGGACGGTCGATTAAGCGTGAAATAAGAGTTTCAGCTTCAGACGCGCGGCCTTCACGTTTACCGTAACCGCCCGGGATACGACCTGCAGCATATTGTTTTTCTTGGTAGTTAACAGTCAATGGGAAGAAGTCTTGACCTGCTTTAGCTGTTGGTTGAGCAACAACGGCAACAAGAACTTGTACACCACCCATAGTGATGATTACAGTGTTCGCTTGACGCGCAACACGACCTGTTTCTAGGACAACTTGATGCTGACCGTATTGGAATTCTTTACGAATAATATTAAACATCGACATGTTTTATTTTTTCCTGATTTTATTCTAGTGGAGACCCCTAAGGTTTGGCATTCACTCAACGCCCCAAACGCTGCAACATAAATGACAAAGCTTAGAAGCCGACCTCACTAGATATTAAAAACATTAATTAAAAATACTAATTTGAGACACAAAGAAGGAGCGAATCAACGCCCCTTCCCCATTATCCAACCAAGGTTGGATAGACTTTAGTTTTCAGTAATACAGCACTAAGCATGCAATAGTCCGAAAATAAAAGTTTAAATCGAATTAACGACGTAAACCTAAAGCAGCAATCAATGCGCTGTAACGAGTAGCGTCTTTACCTTTAAGGTAGTCAAGAAGCTTACGACGTTGGTTAACCATACGGATAAGACCGCGACGGCTATGGTGGTCGTGTTTGTGCTCTTTGAAGTGACCTTGTAAATCATTGATTTGAGCAGTTAAAAGAGCTACTTGAACTTCTGGTGAACCAGTGTCGTTTTCAGCGCGAGCGAATTTTGCAACGATCTCTGCGCGATCTGCGTTTGTTAAAGCCATTCGATTTCTCCGAGATGCTTATAAAGTTAACTTTTGATACGAATCAACTGATAAATCAGCTGACTGCCGTGCATCACTACAGCAAGTGCATTATATTAAGGGAAAATCGTCCCAATTGCAAAAAGAGATGGCCGACTTCGTCAGGTTTTCATGACGATAATAGCGCCTTTTTTTTCACATCGATTCCATTATAAATTTTTTATATGTTTCGATACTTTATGCGACACAAAACCGCATATTTCTAACATGTTGAATGCGATGTCATTGAATGAATTTTAAACTGATTTTTTGATATATTTTGCCACTCGATGTTTAGCATGCAAAACTCAAAGTGGAATGATTAAAAAAAAGCCCGAGCTAGGCTCGGGCTTTTTTGCGCTGTAGTTTCTTCTTTTTTAGTTATTGTTTTATTATTTATTGTTTTATGTGGCGCTTTTCCGCGTCCTTATGTCAAACATTCCATGTTTTAACTTGCACTTCCTTATGTGGTAGATTTTGCCACAACGGCTATTAGATAAAAGTCGTATTTTTCGTATCTATATGTAAGCTTTTTCGTACATCAGTTAAGCTCTATTTCTTTTCTGTTACAGCGTATAGGCATTTCTTATTTTCCAGACATAAAAAAGCCCTGTAGTCTCTCCCAAAACTACAAGGCTTAGCGGCTGTAAGTTTCCTATTTCCTTACTTCACTGTAAGTTCGCTGTCTTTTGACGTTATTCTTATACTTTTGCGATTTTACTCAACCATCCGTGTTGAGTTCTTTTTCTGTGAAGTCATCTTCTCAAAAAGCTCTAAAAAGCTCTATGCGCAAATCTCCTGAATCGATGTAAGCCATTTCTTACAAAATACGGTACATTTTGCCTAGGCTTTACAAAGGTAGGTGATTGTTAATTTTTTCTAACAGACCACTAACTCGCGCTGTTCTTTTTATAAGCGCTTTTGCCAATGCATCTTTTGCAACAAGCAAACTCACCACTTTTTTGGCACGAGTGATGGCGGTATAAATCAGCTCTTTACTCATCATTTCGGTAGCATGATTTTCCAAAACTACCGCCGTATGGGTAAATTCAGAACCTTGAGACTTATGTATGGTCAAGGCATAGGCGGTTTCTATACTTTTAGGTAACCGTGTTGCCACCACCCATTTATCCAAACTTGGAAAATAAACCTCAAACTGCGACTTTTCCGTCATCGGTCGTTTTAAGCAAATCCCGATATCACCATTTGATAGTCCAAGTTGATAATCGTTATAGGTCATCATGACTGGACGACCGACATACCAATCCCCTTGTTTCAACACACCCAAGGTATTTAAGACCCGAAGTTCAATCTGCTGGTTGAGTTCGTGTAAGCCTAATTTTCCATGTCGAATGGCCGATAGAATCCGATAATCATCAAAATAGCGAATCAATTGGGCTGACCAATTTGCATATTCAGCGGGTTGCTCTGGCCATTGTTTTAACCATGCCACATAGGGCTGAAAACCATACATCAGTTGATCATAATATTTTGCCCAATGTGCCGCACTGTTCGTAGCGTCGGGGAGATATTGCAACTGAATCACATCGCTCATATTCGGTGTCAGTTGAATCGGCTGAAGTTCGGATGCAGATACCACCTGATGTTCGAATTTCGCCAGAACTTCTGTGGTTGTTTGCTGTTGTTCTTGTTGTTGAATAAAACGGGCAAACTCACCAATGGCTGCACCCTGTACAAAACGGCGGCTGGTCTGTAAATGGGTGCGGTGGGCTTGTAAGGCATCCACATCCTGAAGATTAGCCAAAACTGCACCTACATCGACCGAAGCCAACTGTTCTGCATCCCCTAAGAGAATCAGCTTACTGTTCTGAGGGATTGCCGCGAATAGCATCTGCGCCAAACTTAAGTCCAACATAGAGGCTTCATCGACCACAATGACGTCATAGGGTAAGCGTTGACGTTCATTAAACCGCGGGATAGCGCGCGTCCCTAATCCCAATAGACGATGCAAAGTCACGGGTTTCAAATGTTTGTGAATAATCGAATAATGCTGCAATGCAGGATCTTTAAACGCTGCTTGTAAGGCTTCTTCCATGCGCTGCGCCGCTTTTCCTGTCGGCGCTGCCATGGCAATTCTTAAATTTGGATTTTGCTCATTCAACACGGCAATAATCCGAGCCAAGGTATAGGTTTTACCTGTCCCAGGCCCACCGGTAATGATATTAAAATTGTGCTGACACACCATGTGCAGTGCTTGGATCTGATGGGGATCGGTCAGTAAATCCTTTTCAATATTAAGCATCTGTGTTTGATTGAGATTTTGCTCTGTTTGCTGTTTTAAACGTGCAACTTGCTTGGCTAAAGCATTTTCTAGTGCCCAATAGCGATAGAGATACAGTCGCTGTGAATCAAAAATAAAAGGCGCAACAGGTGTTTTTTCAGCTTGCTCATGCTGAACCATCTGAGCCAAACATTGAATCTGCGCATCTTCGGCCAAAATACAACTATCGCCTTTTTCCACGGCTTGCATCAATTGTTGAATTAACTGATTTGCAGCAGGATGACTGGCCTGATTGGGTAAATAATGTTGGATTAAATAGTCAATCCAATCCGGCAAAACCGCATCTAAATCAGCAGTTTCTTGGGGATTTTGGGTAACTAAAACCTGCATTTCTACAGTGTTTTCTTGTCCCGCGTGCAAAGGCTGTGCTGACAAGGCTTTTTGATCATTTTCCACACAGTTATCCTCAAACTTATCCACAAAGCAACTTATTGTTTCAGCGTGAATATTTTTATCTTTTTCGTGCTTTTTCACGTTTTAGCCACAACCTTTTCGCTCAATATTGCATCGAGGTTTTGAATGAATGTATCCGCCGGCTTCCAGTGATATACCCCACGATCGGACTGTCCATCCATACCACGAAGATACAGATAACTCGCCCCACCCAAATGCTGCGTCATATCATAGTCTTTCATTACGGCTTTCAAATAACGATGCAGGGCCACCAAATATAAAGCCGCCTGCAACCAGTAACTGGAATGACTCATACTTTCTCGAATATAGGCATGATCATAATGTGCGGTCTGATCGCCTAAGAAATTACTTTTATAATCGGCAATGTGATAGCGCTGACCATCAAAATACACCAAGTCAATCGACCCCGTCAGATAGCGTGCTGTAAACACATCATTCAAATCTTGTATTTGTAAATCTGGCTCTTTTAGGCTTTCAAATAGCATGCGTATTTTACGTATCGCCAATGCACGATCTGCCATACTTAAATGAAAGTCCATTTCTGAACGATATTCACCATCGTTTAACTGATGCAGGCTAAAACCATCATGCAATGGTGTATGAATAATTTGACTGTACCATTCCCGCATTTCTTCAATCAGTTCAGCTTCATCTTGCTCAGGGTTTGCCGTTTGCCCGAACTGTTTCATTAAGTTTTGCAACATTTGCGGCGAATCAAACTCAACATCACTATGAAAACGTGATGCGATGGCTTTGGCCAACTTCTCTTCTGGGGTGCTAAATCGAACTTTTTCCATCAATTTATGCAAGAAACTTCCGGGCTTGGTTCCCTTTGGAAAATGCCGTTTAATCCAGCTAATTTTCTCTGCCGTTTCTGCTTCAATAATTTCAACTTGTTCAACTTCATCGGCAGCACTGTCTTCTGGCTCGTTCATTGCCGCTGCCAGTTGGTCACGTTGTATATGTGTCTTATGTGCCGTACGCGTGAGCGCGGTAAAACTGGTGGTTTCCCGTGGATAAAAATGGCTGTTGGGAATTTCTTCCGCGTCTAATACAACAGTTTCAACCTGAGTCTGAGTCAACATCGGTGGTGCTGCACGCAAAACATCAGCATCCACACTTTCTGCATGTTGGAACAGATCAGGTTCGCTTCCACGCCAAAAAGTCAGTCCTGAACGCGCTTCTGCCATTTGTTTCTTTTCTACTTCATGATGACGTAGCACGGCATAGACACGATAACTGGCACGGGTCAACGCCACGTACCACAAGCGATGATGCTCTGCTTCATTGCGCGCATCATTTTGTTGAATATCATCTTCAGGTAAGTCCGAAGACTTCACAGCAATCACACGCTCTAACCCAAGGCTTTTTTGCTGATTGTCTTTAAGGGAAAAATTCAAATTACCTTTTTCACTTAAGCCCGCATTTGCTCCCAATAAAAACACGCAACCAAACTCTAAGCCTTTGGATGCATGAATCGTCATCAATTGCACCCCCAATTGCCCGGTCAATTTTCGCTCTTGGGTGCTTTCATTATTGATGCCTAAATTGATTTGGCGAATAAACCATTGATAGAGCTTATGCGCACCGGTGTAGTGTTCACTTTGCTGACTTAATAATTCTGCGATATGACGTAAATTCACCACTGTGCGTTCATTATCTCGACTTTGTCCAGCCACCAAACGCGTCCACACCTGAAAGACCGTCATGCAGCTATTCCACGCGCTGCGGAATCCTTGCTCATGCCAAATTTGTCGGATCTGTTCGAGTTTTTCGATGATTTCGCTCAGTCCATCCGCTTGCTGTTCGAGTGCGACCAGTTGTTTCAGATCAAAACCCAATAAACGGCTCAGCAGCGCACGTTTCACCTTGGCTTCTTGATAGGGATTCAAAATCGCGGTCAGCAAAGCGGCTACATCTTGTGCGACGGAACTTTTATAGACACTGTCCCGAGATGCTTTATAACAAGGGACACCGAGCTGCAATAAACATTGTTGCACTTGCTCTAAGTCGAAATGGTTTTGCCCCAAGACCGCAATATCGTTTGCTGTCAGTGCTCGCTGGGTATTGTTGTCTTGAAAATATAAATGTCCTTGCTGAGCTTGGTTGAGCAATGACTGAATCTGCCAAGCCACTTGCTCTGCTTCATTCAGCGTTTCATCCAAAGCCAACCAACGCAGCGGTTGTGGATTGACTTGATCATGATCAATCAGCGGCGGATGCTCACGCTCACCTGCTTGAATCGGGGTGTATTCAACTTGCTCACCAAAGTCCATTTGCCGATGAAACAAGGCATCCACCACTTCAACCAAGTTTTTGACTGAACGATGGTTTTTGTTCAAGGTATAACAACGCCCACCCTTGGCTTGAATATCATGACGCGCTTTACGATAGGTCAGCATGTCACCGCCACGGAACCCATAAATCGCCTGTTTGGGGTCGCCGACCATAATCATACAACCCTGATGTAAGCGCTCCTTGACCCGCCAAATGCTAGACAGCATGTCATCTTGATCTTGGTTGGTATCTTGAAATTCATCGACTAAAATCAGCGGATATCGTGCTAAAACATGAGCAGCAAAACTGTCTTTCCCTGCGGCTGAGCTTTGCTGTAAGGCTTCCGATAAGGTCCGAATTTGTTGTGAAAAGGTGGTTTCCCCAGCGTGGGACAACACTTGAGGCAAACGCTTTTTAACTTCCTGCGCCAAATAAAAATTTAGATATTGTTCTGCTTGATTGATATGTTCATAAGCGCTGAGCACCGCTCGGAGTTGTTGAACAAAAGCATGTTGATAAAATTCTTTTGAGATATCCGGCTGTTCTTCAACGACTTTGTCTTTAAAGACACGTGGCTTAAATTCAGTTTTATTCGGATCATAAAACAATGAACGAATGGCTTTCATTGTCTGTTGTAACACATCGGACTGAGTCAAAACCCCTTGGCTACCCGCTGCTTCAAAGTGCTGTAAAAACTCGGGAATGCGTGTATTAAAGGTAACAAAGAATGCACCTTTATTAAAACGTCGAGCGTCCACCAAGTTTTTATAATGACTTCCTGCATCAAAACACGCTGCAAGCTCTACACGAGCGGCAGGCAGCATTTGCGCAAGCTGATGACACATCGCTTCAAAATGCGCCAAAGCATTTTCGGGTAATTCAGGGACGCGCAAATCCACCGATGGGAAATTTAGACTTTCCTTTACCACGCCCAGATAATATTCAGGACCTTTCAACTGATGATTCAACATCAAATATTCAATCAAATGCGCAGGCTGCTGCTGGATCCAATCTCTTAATAAATCATGAATGATCCGTTCAATATGCAGGTCTTCATCATCACTGATTTGCACCTGTTCGATACGACCACTTTCAAAGGCAAATTCACGTAATAACTTTTGACTAAAGCTGTCTAAAGTTCCGACAAAGAGTTCTTCATATTGTTGTAAGACCACGTTCAGACGATTGTAGGCATAATCTAAGTGATGCCCATGATCTTTCAGCACTTGCTGATACAAAGGGTCACTCAAACTTTGCTGAAGTTCGGCCAACTCACCTTGAGATGCCGCGAGCAGGCCATAAATAAAGTCACGGGTTTCTTCAATCCGCAGCCGAACCCGCGCTTTGAGTTCCGCTGTAGCCTTACGTGTAAAGGTAGTGGCAATGACCTGATTCGGCATATAACGATCGAGAAAAATCCGCACCATCAGACTGGAAAGCGTATAGGTTTTACCAGTACCCGCAGAGGCTTCAATCCAGTGCAGTCCGGTAAAGCTCATGTCTGCAATCGGGTTGGTGGACATTTTCATCGTTTGCTGTGGCATATTCATTTTTTCACCTCAGGCTTGATGACATTAAGTTTTTTTAGGCCGTCATCTGCCTCGGTATCCATCACATGATATAAACGTTCTGCATAATAACGACAGGACAATGCCAGAAGCTCATCTGCCGCTTGTTGCTGTAAAATAAAAGTCCAATCACGATGGTGGCTATTGGCTTCATTCGATTCCAACTCCACTCCACCAAAACTATGATTTTTCAGCCATTCCTCTTGAAGCTTTGCAAAATTATCTGGCATGAGTTGGCCTGTTTCATTTTCCACCCAAGTGCATTTTTCTTGGCGAATTAAGGCAGCAGGCAGCACCACTGGACGTTTTTGTGCATGTTTCCACATCGCCACCCACTCACTGAGCTGCAGCTTGGCTTGTGCAGAGCTTAATCCACAACAGACTATGCTTTTATCATTACAAATCACTTCACGACGATACGCAGCGCCCTCATCCCCTAAGTCTAAATAGCTCAACCACAGTAGATATTCGAGCCAGGTTTGCGTCTGACGCTTAGGCTTTGCCCCTGACGCCATACAGCTCAACCAATGCATACTCTGAGGGTCTTCAGGCACGGTGATGCTCAGTATCAAATGCGGTTCAAGCTGTAGGTTTTGTAGGGTGGTCACGGTTACACAACGTCCATCTAAACGCTCTAATAACTGTGCCTGCTCTTGCAAACTGAGCTTCCAAGTCGCTATTTGGCTATGTCCCACAGGCAGTACATCTTGGAACAAGGCCATATCGGGTTCAGCTGAGGTCGTAGAGTTCTGATCCTCTGTTTGATCGACACGAGAGGCAGGCTGCACATAATGCTTTTGCAATAAATCACGGACATGATATTGCTGTAAACGGTCCAGCAACAAAGGCTCTTGCTGCGGCAATTGGTCACCAGTATAGACACTGGCCACGCCAAGCGTTTTCAAATATGCACGGGCAGGAAACACCACATCTTTAATCCATTCCTGACCATCTAATACCCGTACTTCTTGCTCATCATGCACAGGATAATCACGGTTAATCCACGATTGGCGTTGTCCCGACTGATCTAAAATATGTTCCGCCACAGCAAACCATTGATCTTTATATCGTAAGTTTTTCGACTGCTGAAAACCCATCGGGTCAAAAGGCTGCAAAGGATAAATATGGTATAGCGGCTCGAGCTGCTGTGGAATGCGTAAGCCATCCAAATCCAGCATGGCATCATGGGGTTGGTTCAATTGCTGCGGCTGAATCATCCGTGCGAGGAACTGGCTAAATTCATATATCACAGAGGATGGCTCCCGACTTTCACCATCATTGACATCAAAGCCATTATAGAAAATCCACAAGGACTGTCGGGCAAATAACAAGGCATCTAGAAATGCACCTTTATCATCTTCCAAACGAGAGCGATCACCCAAAACCGGTTTAAACACATCCATCAAATCAAAAGGCACTTGCTGATCACGACGCGGAAATTTGCCGCTATCCATGTTCATTAACACCACCAATGAAAATGGGACTTGGCGGATTTTCCCCATGTCCGCAAAGGTCACTGATCCTGTCGGTTCGATCTGATCGGCAGAGCTATCGATGCCTTGTTGTATTTCTTTGAGCAGCAAAGATAATGGCAAATTAAAGCTGTTTGGGAGCGACTCAACTTTATCACTTTGGGCATTATGCAGACGTTGCGTCATCGCACGCATCACACTGCGAATGGTTTCAAATGCTCGACCACTGGCTTCCACAAAAGGCTTTAAATCTGCATCTAATTGTTGCAACCACACTTTGACCGTCTGTGTGCTGAGATTCGGATTGAGCCAATCTCGACGCGCACTGATATCTCGGTAGATCTGAATTAAAGTTTGAACCAACTCAAAATCACTACTCGACACCCCTGCAAAACTTAAGGTGTCCTCAAATACGGCATGTTGTGGTATCGCAATTCCTAACGCCAAACGGTCTAATGCAAATTTAAAGGTATAACGATAATCTCGGTCTTGCTCGGACAAATAAGCCAACATGTGCTGTTCGTCTAAACCACGACGGAAACCAGCTTGAATCAGCAGTTCCATCATACGTTCCATTTGCACATGGTCGAGCTGATACAGTTCTTGCACCGCATTCAAATTCAGCCAATCATGAAAATCTTCTGCGGTAAAACGACCTTGACTAATTTCAATGCGTCCAACAAAGGCTTGCCATGCATTTTGAATATCTTGACTGACCACCCCTGCAATTTTGACTGGGATATAAGGTAAATCCACCGCACTGCGACCCATGCCTCGAGTCGTCGAAAAGACCGTCCGAATATGCGGTTCCAGTTCTTTTAAGTTTGGCACCAAGACCAAGATATCACTCGGATGGCGTGGCTCTTGTTCCGTGCCATCGGCCAACCAATGCACCAACTGCTCACGTAAAACCTCTAACTGACGCAGGCTAGAATGACAGACATGAAATTGAATCGATTCATCTGCCCCCGCGAGTGCATATTGATGCTGCTCGGGTTCTTCTAAGGTCATGATGTCATATTGAATTTGAGCGAGCAGTGTTGTCGGCTCGGTGTCTGGAAAAATATCTTCCCAGCCTTCGCCACCAGACATATTCACCAATAATGCAAAGTTATCCCGCGCACGCTTGCCTAAACGCGTCAGTAGTGAATGCTGTGATTCACGAAATTCGGCATTGGTCGTACTCAGATAGGCCTGAATTTGCGCTGTGCTGACATTGGGATTTCGCTCAATATAACGCTGTTGTAATTTCAAGTTATAACGATCTTTCCAAACTGGATCGACCATGTCTGCCCAATACTCACGCGATGGGTTGAAATACAACAAATGTACTTCGGTATACGCCGCCAAGCGATATAAAAATTTCAGTTGTGCAGGTGGTAATTCTAAGGTCGTAAAAACAAAAATTTGTTCAGGCAAACCGTTATAGGTTTGATGACGCTCATCATCATCGCGTTCATCATCCTCAGCATCCAAATCAAACTGCTGCTGCCGATTTTGCTCAGCACGCGCCAAGGCAAACCAAAATTTATTGTCTATTTCCTGACGGTCATTAAAGTCTTTTTGGAATACTTGATGCCATAACCAACGCTGCCAATGCTCCAGTTGTCGAGCCTGCGTCGGTAGATATTCATCGGCTTGTTCAGGTTTCAGACCTGTGAGTTGCATGATATTTAACGGCTGATTGTGACTCCACGCCTTCAACCAATCGGTATCGCAATGTGGACAAATCCAGTGCTCAACACCTTCATCTGGGGTATGAATACAACTGCCACGAAAGGCCATGTAGTTGGTAAAAAGCCGAGTGACTTGAGCAGCGATCCAGTACAACATTTCTTGCCGCTTTTGCTCACGTTTTTTTCGATCTGAGAGCTGTGCTGTGCTGTCAAAAATACGCTGAACTAAGGGCTGAACATCTGTCGGAATCTGTGCTGCATCAAACTGATCAGCTGCAATAAAAACCGCTAAAGCATTATAAATACGCCATTGCATAATCAACGGCGGCATGTTGATACCTTTAATCCGCTCTCGGTCTTGTTTATTCGGCAAGGCCCAATCGTAGGCTTTCCACTGCAACCCTAAAATTTTACGATGATGCTTAATATTGGCACTAATACTGATTTTTTCAGCAATTTGTTTTTCTAACCATGCAGCAATGGCTTGATCGGGCACCACGATATGTCGTTCTTGCAAGACGGACAAAGCATTGGTCGATTGATTCGATTTCAATTTTTCGATTAGACAATCCACCAAAACTTCGATTCGTTGACTTTGAATTACATGTATTGCCATGGATTACCTTTACAGCCTGAGTGACCAACTACTACAAAACAACAATGATTATTTACTATACATCTTGGGCTGTCTATGCGACTTTGACAAGAGAATAGATTGCAAAAAATGCTTTTAAACAAGTATCTTAATGATACTTTATGAGAAAAAAACCAATCCAGTATCAAGGGTATCTGCTTATGAAAATTGATAACATTCCTGATTCCATCGACCCTAACTTAAATCTGGACATTATTCGCGCTGAATGCTTAGAGCTCGTCAAAAAACGTGCTTATTTTTCAGCAGGTGCAGCTATTATTCCTGTGCCATTTTTGGATGTGGTGATTGACGTCGGAATTTTGTCACAGCTCATTCCAGAAATTAATGCGCGTTTTGGTTTAGCGCCAGATCAAATTAGTGTGTATGATCCAAAAACCAAACAAATTCATTGGACAGAACTGCGTAAACGTGGTGTCGAATTTTCTGGTTTAGTGGTTGCACGAACCGCGATGAAAAAATCGCTAAATAACATTGCAGCAAAATATATTACCAAACAAGTCACTAAATTTATTCCATTAGGTGGACAATTGGTGGCAGCCAGTTTGGGTTATATTGTGATGAAAAAAGTCGCTGAAACCCATGTAGAAGAAAGCTACCAATTGGCGAAGCGTATTCAACAGAAATTTCCGAACCAACCTGTCCCAACGCCGAACAATGTTTAACGGCGATATCTAGCGCATCAACATCGTTTATAAATCAAAGTGATCTAAACCATAGATCTAAAGATTAAGTAGATCTGAAAATGAGCTAGTTTTGAAAATGAAAAAAGCCACGAATATCGTGGCTTTTTTCATGCATTCAATCTGCTTTCAATTGCGCTAAGATCGTCTCTAATACCTGTAAGCGCGCACTATGTTTGTCATTGGTCGCGATCACATGCCACGGCGCATATTCTGTATCCGTACGTTGCAACATATCTGCGGCAGCTTTGAGATAGTCATCCCAACGGTCACGATTCCGCCAGTCATCTGGAGTAATTTTAAAACGCTTATGCGCGGTTTCTTCTCGAGCTTTAAACCGTGCAGCTTGCTCATCCTTTCCTATGGCTAACCAGAACTTGATAACGACCGTTTGACTGTCATATAAGTCCTTTTCAAAACGGTTGATTTCATCATAGGCCCTCTGCCATTCAACCGTATTGGCAAAGCCTTCAATCCGCTCAACCAAGACGCGACCATACCAACTGCGGTCAAAAATCGTGATTTTCTCTTCAGGGACAATTTTATTCCAAAAGCGCCATAAGTAAGGACGGCGTAGTTCATATTTTTCAGGTGCTGCTATGGTATGAATTTCATATTCGCGTGGGTCTAACTTTTTAACAATACGTTTAATTGCTCCGCCTTTCCCTGCGGCATCCATCCCTTCAAACACGATCACCACGTTGCGTGAATCAAAACGTAAAGCTTCAGCCACCTTACGGCTTAATTTTTTTAATTCTTTTTTATAATCGGCTTCATCAGCGACGGCTGTACTTGGCTCCAATAAAGCCTGTGGTGTTTTGGCTTGTTTCCAGCGCCCCACCGCTTTGGTTTCATGTGCTGGACAATGTTTTAAAGTGCGTAAAATATGCTGTGCAAATTGTTGATCACGGACTTGCTCATCTTCACAGTCGATGATGACCCAGTCATGACTAAAACGCTGACGTAAACGTTGTAGGTTGTCATATTGTTTTTTATTGCGCCAATCTAAACCATGCAATTTATGCCAACGCGCTTCACTCGGGTCCATTTCATCCAAGCGCTTTTGTAAGGATTTCCAAGATAAATCGAACCAGACCTTAATCACATCGACATGATTATTTTTTAGGTCTTGTTCATAGGCTCGCATGTTCTCGACATATTCATCAAATAAGGTTTCATCCAAAGGCTTCGACACATGCATGGCGGTACTGAGCAAATCACTGTACCAGTTTCCAAACATCACCATGATTTGCCCTTCGGCAGGAATAAACCGTGCATAAGACTGCCAAAACGTTTGTTTTTGATTAAACATGATCGGGGCATCCGCTTTCACCCTTAAATAGCGTGGATCGACCCATTCACGGAGCTGTTTGACAGCCTCGCCCTTACCCGCAAGCTCGATTCCACTCACTAAAATCAACACGCTTTTGGCATTGGGCTGACGGCTGGTATTTTTTAGTTGATACTGCGCTTCAATCAGCTCAACCGAGAGTTGTTCTTCATCCATCAATTGAAATTCTGTTTCTTTTAAGCTCATGGCGGACCCTTGGTTTTATTCTGTTTTGAGTATAACCATGCCCTTCACCCCACAACAATGCTTTCATGTATATGCTGAAATGCAAAATATGACCGTTTCTGCAACAAACTGACTCAGATTGACCTATAATTTCGTCACTTTGTCATAGCCCTAAGCTCCAACACCCACTAAGATTCAAACATCTAAAAAATAATTGAGACACTCAATGTCCAAACTTGCGGTATTAGATGATTTACTTGAACTGTATTACCAGTTGAATTACCACAAAAAGCCAGAAATTTTACAGCGTTTACAAGATGTCCAGCAGTGGCAAAAGCAGCGCATGCAACGTACGCATGCTGTGCAATTTGCTGAAAAACACAATGTACTGATGTCTGAATATTTTATTAACCGTTTATATGGCGGTCCTGATTTTGATGCATTAGCTGCACAAATTGCACGTCTCACCCGCTATGCGCACAAAGCAGAAAAATTGATTCCAGACAATGCCATTAAGACTGGCACTTCGGGTGTACAACTTGCGATATTGGCCGTACAGCTCGATGAACAAGTAGCCATGCAATTACTGCAAGATTATCCAAATAATCCAACCCTGACCGATGAAATGATGCGTCAGACCTATCTCAAGCTCGATCAAGGTAAAGACCGCATGTTGCAGCTGCAACTGTTAGACGATTTAGGTCGTAATTTAGATAAATATATGCGCTCGTTTATGGTCTATACCGCCTTTAAAATGTGTAAGGGCGCAGCAAACAAATACAACTTCGAAGTGATGTACGACTTTATGCAAGATGGCTTCTTGGCGATGAAACCGCTCAAGTCAGCAGAAAAATTTGTCCGCGAATTTACCGCTGTAGAACGCCAAATCATTGACCGTGTACATGCCGGTGACCCGAACCCGTTTCAGCCTGCGGCTTAACAAAACTCACATCCCACAAAGCCCATGTTTGATATAAAACAAACTGGGCTTGCAAGACTGAATTCAGATTTTTTATAGGGGATTTGCAAAGCAATTACAGCAGACCCTTATTTTTTCTGTATATTATTCACAACAAATGCAAATGACTGCTGTATAACAACAGAGAATCTGTCATCATGCTTGCAAAGCAACATTAACCCTATTTATAAGTTAGGAGTGACTCTAATGTCTAACGAGAATCAAACGCCTGCCCCTACACCTGAGTCGGCACAAAATACAGACAAAGTGAGTCCATTCTTAACTGAGCCTTTACCACAAGGGACAGCGCAAGGTCAGCAACAATCTTTAGAACAACGTCTGACCGACACACCTGTGACAGGTTCAGTACCCAAATATAATCTGCCACGTGGCGCGAATACTGGTAACGTTGGAGCAACCACGCACTTTGGTTATCAAACCGTGAGCAGCGAAGATAAAGCGCAAAAAGTAGCGGAAGTCTTCCACTCAGTGGCTGCAAAATACGACATCATGAATGATTTAATGTCATTTGGTATTCACCGTCTATGGAAACGTTTTGCCATTAACATGTCTGGTGTACGTCGCGGTCAGCACGTCCTAGATATTGCAGGCGGTACTGGTGACCTTGCCAAAGTATTTAGCCGTGAAGTTGGCCCGACAGGTCATGTGGTGCTTTCAGACATTAATGAATCGATGCTCAATGTCGGTCGTGACCGCCTCATTGATGCTGGTTGTACCAATGTCGATTTCGTTTTGGCCAATGCTGAAACTTTAGAACCTTTTGCAGACAACAGTTTTGACCTATTGACCATTTCATTTGGTCTACGCAACGTGACTGACAAAGATGCTGCACTAGCTGCAATGTACCGCGTTCTTAAGCCAGGTGGTCGTTTACTGATTTTAGAATTCTCTAAACCGGTATTTGAACCATTCTCAAAACTGTATGACTTGTACTCATTCACTGCATTACCGATCATGGGTAAAATCGTAGCGAATGACTCTGAAAGTTATAAATACCTTGCAGAATCAATTCGTATGCACCCAGACCAACGTACTCTTAAAGGTATGATGGAAAATGCGGGCTTCCAAAACTGTGATTACCACAACTTAACGGGTGGTATCGTGGCTGTACACCGTGGTTTCAAACTTTAATACTGCAGGCTGAACTATGTGGTCGATTCTCGCACTTGGTGCAGTTGAACGCTTAATTCATCATGTCATTGATTTGGATGCTATTACTCGCATCCAACTGAATGAATTGCAAGGCAAAATGCTGCGTGTGGTGATCGACTCACCACAGCTGTCAGTCGATGTGTTTTTTGACGATCAGAAAGTTCGCTTAGAACCGACGCCAACAGGACATACTGAAACTGCATCCATCTTTGAGCAACGCCCTTTCGAACAGCAGTCAAGCATAACTGAAGCAACCGCGACCTTACATGTCAAAACAGTAGTCGAGCTCCTTAAACTGCTGTTGGCTGAAGATGTCGGCAATATCCCATTGCAAGGTGATTATCACTTATTGCAGGATATCCAACGCATTATGCAGCAAGCTGAGCCCGATTTAGCTTCGCATCTAAGCCCTTGGATCGGTCCAAGCCTTGCGCATGAAATTGGTAAGTTACAACTTGCACCCAAACATCTCAAACGTACTTTACAAAGCCATTTGTTCTTTGCTGAAGACGCGTTAAAAGAAGATTCAGGCTTGCTTGCCCCACGTTGGCAAATGGATGACCTGAATCAAGACACCCGAATTTTGAATCAAAATCTGGACCGTGCAGAAGCAAAAATTCAGCAGCTGCACAGCCAAATTGACTCATTACAAGACAACACTTAAGACTAGGTAATTGCATATATGATTCCGCACGTTTCACGTTTACTCGACCTTTGGCGCATTGCTGCGCACTATAGACTCGACACGTTGTTTCCTGCGGAAGAATTACCGGAAAAAGCCCGTCATATTCTTTCTCTCATTCGCATGCACCCTGCGGCATGGTCAAGCCGCGAGCGAAAAAATCCGCTCAAGCTCAAAGAAGCCATGGAAGAGATGGGCCCGCTGGCCATTAAAATGGGGCAATTACTGTCTACCCGTCGTGATTTGATTCCACCTGAAGTTTTACAGCAATTGGTGCTTCTACAAGACCGTGTAAAACCTTTTTCGAATGACGTTGCCAAAATGCGCATTCAGGAATCACTTAAAGCCGATGTTAATACCTTATTTGCACGCTTTGACGAGCAACCATTAGCCGCAGCATCTATTGCACAAGTGCATACTGCTGCCCTGCATGATGGTCGCGAAGTCGTGGTGAAAGTGACTCGCCCGAATATTCGCAATCAAATTCTGCATGATTTTGAAATATTAGAGTGGCTTGGTCAGTTCCTTGAAAAACGCCTAGAAGCCGCTCGTGCCCTGCATCTGTCCGAAATTATTCAGGACTACCGTCAAATTATTCTCAATGAATTGGATTTGACTTTAGAAGCGGATAACACACGTCGTATGCGTCATTACTTCACCGGTTCAAGCATGATGTACGTGCCTGAAGTCTATATGGACAGCCGTGATGTCATGGTCGAAGAACGTATTACCGGTGTGCCGATTTCTGATATTGCGACCTTTGATCGCTTGCGCATGGATCGTAAAGATTTAGCCGAAAAAGGGCTCACCATTTTCTTTACCCAAGTGTTCCGCGACAACTTCTTTCATGCAGACATGCATCCGGGGAATGTCTTCGTCGAAACCATCAATCCAAGCAATCCACGCTTTATTGCCTTGGACTGCGCGATTATGGGTGAGCTTTCAAAGCACGACCAAATGACCGTAGCACGCATGCTGCTTGCGGTTATGAACAGCGACTTTATGCAGCTGATTCAAATCGTGCATCAAGCGGGTTGGATTCCACCGGGTACAGATCAAGATGCATTAGCACGTGAAATGCGTCGTACGGTTGGCCCGATGGTCTCTAAACCAATGCATGAATTGGACTTCGCCGGCATCCTGATTCAAGTGATGGATATTGCGCGTCGTTTCCATTTAGAGATTCCGCCACAATTGATGTTGCTGCTCAAGACCTTGGTCCATGTTGAAGGTTTAGGAACTGATCTCTATCCTGAATTGGATATTTGGAGTTTGGCAAAACCAATCCTCACCGATTGGATTAAAGCGCAAATGAATCCGCAGAAAAACTTAAAAGAACTCGGACAAAAAATTCCAGACTTACTTTTAGGTGCGCAAGATTTACCAACGCTGATGATCGACAGCCTGAATGGTTTAAAAAATCAGTCGGCTTGGCATGCCAAACAACTGAATGAACTGCAAAGCATGCGCCTGCAAATGGAACATCAGCAAAAACGTAGTTGGGTTTTTGGCAGTATTATGGCCATCTTCCTCTCCATCGCGATAATTGCGCCATGGTATGTTTCCATCGTATTAATTGCACTTTCAAGCTTACTTGCCATTTGGCGTGTGTTTAAATAATCTTGATGTATCCATAACTCCTTTAAGCCTTTTAACAATAAAGGGCTTAAAGCTATAAAAACAAAAATTTAAATAAGGCTGAACGCCATGTCATACAGTTATTTAGGGGTACTGTATGGTCGAAATCCACTCCGAGCATGTGCAACGGCCTTGCTGTATAGTTTTTCGACCCTGCTCGATGTGTTGGTTCAATTAAATATGCACATGCCTTTTCTAAACTGGCAACCGCCAGCCAACACCACCCTGTATCGGATGCAGCATAGCGCTACATTTTGGTGGATCATTCTCTTTAATGCACTTCCCTGTTTATTCCTACTTTGTTTGCCACAGCAAAAGCTGATGGCGGGGTTAAATTATTGGTTATTAGCTGGGGCCGTGATTTTTATCATTAACCTATTTGCTTGGGCGGTCTTTCCAATGGCGACATGGGCAATCGTCTGCCTCAGTTTGTTTCAATTGCATCGGCATAACGAACAACTATTACAGCATTCCTGAGAGACGCCCTGATATGACTGAGAAGTCATTTGTCGGAAGTTTCAGCCATTGGGTCTGTGCAAAAACGCATTAGAATAATTCTACGACTGTATTTTAAGCGACTACCATGACTCAAATTTTGCAAAAAAGACCGCCTGCGCTCAATATCCGTGCTGGCCATTTAGCCCGCCAACTGATTGAACAAGAGGGTTTAAACGCTGCTCAAGTGGATATCCTGCCCGGTGCTGCGGGTGGTCCGAAAGGCATTGGTATTCAAGGTTTAGATCAGGCGATTTTTGCTGACTTTTTGCCACGCGCGCAACAAAAGCGTACTTTAATTGGTTCATCGATTGGCAGTTGGCGCTTTGCCAGTATTGCTGCTTGGGGAGCCATTGAAGGGACGAAACGCCTCTCTGAGCTGTATACCAATCTGAGCTTTCATAAAAAGATGAGCCGTCAAGAAGTCAGCGATGTGTGTCGTGGCATGCTGATCGATTTGATTCAAGGTCAAGAAGCGGCACTGGTTAATCACCCGGATTATCACCTCACTGTGCTTTCAGTCAAAGCTCAGCATATTTTCCAAAGTGATAAAGCCCTGCCTCTGTTAGCCTCTGTCGCAGGGATCGTGGGCACGACAGCGCTCGCACGTAAACACAGTCGTTATTTCATGCAGCGTGTAATTAGTCAGCCTGTGTCAGGTCATCAATTTACCGTGGCGGATGATGGCTTTACCACGCATTACCATGCATTGACTCAAGACAGTGTCATGCCGTGGCTTATGGCTTCTGCATCTATTCCCGGTGTCATGGCCGCGATACGTGATATCCCTGATGCGCCACAAGGCAGTTACCGCGATGGCGGCCTGATTGACTATCATATTGACCTACCCTTCCAAAGTCAGGGCATCGTGCTGTATCCACATTTCACGGATAGCATCACCCCAGGTTGGTTTGATAAATTATTTAAACGCCAAGCCAATCCTGAAAATCAGGCGCGTACCCTGTTACTGTCACCTTCACAAGAATACCTTGCAAGCTTGCCGCTTGGCCGACTGCCTGACCGTAAAGACTTTACCCTCAAAGGCTTAGACAACCAACAACGCATTAAAATGTGGAATCAATGTGTGGCTGAAAGTCAGCGTATGGGCGATGAGTTTTTAGAGTTGGTTGAAAAGCAACATTTCCCAGCAGTCATGCAAGCACTCTGAGCGTTACAGTAATCTCTTGCGAGGGACGCTATAATCCTATTTCAAAATTTTGAGCTTATTTAGTATAGATTTATGCGGATATTTTTAACTGTTTTGCAGTATGCCTGCATCGCTTTTGCACTTTTCCTTGTTTATCAAGTGTCAACCGCCTTGATCAGCGGCCAATACGATTTAATGGAAGTGGTGGCAGATGTTGGTACGATTTTAATTTGTATCGATTTGGCGGTGTTTTTATTTACCAGTAATGCAAAACAAGGCATTAGCATCGAAGACTATGCGAAACAATTGGAACAAAAGCCGTCAAAATTGGTATATGTGACCCGTAAATTGGGACATTTCGGTATTTTGCTGATCATTACCAGTTGGATCGTACCGATGATTCGCTAGTGTATTTTAGTTCAATAAAAAGGATCATCATGTGTTCATGATGATCCTTTTTTATGTCATCAGATTTTATTTATCCGAAGAAATTAACCCGTCCAGTTCTTACATCATACACTGCACCAACAATCGCCACTTTACCTTCTTGCACCAATTGCTGTAGCACTTCACTATTTTGCA
The DNA here is from genome assembly GCF_013420195.1 of Acinetobacter sp. YH01024. Classification (NCBI taxonomy): domain Bacteria; kingdom Pseudomonadati; phylum Pseudomonadota; class Gammaproteobacteria; order Moraxellales; family Moraxellaceae; genus Acinetobacter; species Acinetobacter sp. YH01024. The sequence continues at coordinate 37,916 of NZ_VOYQ01000005.1, read as the reverse complement.
AAATATAGCGGATGTTGTAATGCACATTCATTTGCGTCACTTGCTCTAAAAATGCCGGACTCAGCGTTTGTGGTTGCATCAATTCGGCAACACGCGATACAGACTCATTGAGTGGCCCCAGCACATATTGAATATGCGGCATACGCGTCAGGCTCTGTATCGATTGACCAGCTAAATACAACTGACAAGCACTGCTAACCGCACCACAGTCCGTATGACCAAGCACTACGATCACTTTGGCGCCTTTGGCTTCGCAGGCAAATTCCAATGAACCCAAAACTTTTTGCCCCGCGACATTCCCCGCTATGCGCAAACTAAATAAATCACCAATTCCAACATCAAAAATCATTTCAGTCGGCGCACGAGAATCCATACAACCTAACACTGCCGCAATCGGATGCTGCCCTTCTTCTGCGGTCACCCGCAGTTGACGATAGATATCTCGTTGCAAACGCTCATTTTGTACAAAACGTTCATTGCCTGCTTTGAGCAAAGCGAGCACGGCCTCTGGCGTCAAACGTTGCTGTAAAGCTGCGGTACTGATATCTATATCTAATGCCGCCTCCTGCGCATCGGCATAGTGTGCCTTGAAACCAATCAACTGTACTTGCACTTTACGCTGCACAGCCTTTTCCTGTTGGTACTCTTGAATGAGTTGGAAAATATCAGCATCCATATCACTCACATGTGTGGCATCAATCACCACTTGTTCACCGCGATGGATATGTTCCAATGCCGAGATTAATGCCGACCGGTTGAGAAAACTGACTTGTGAAGGCAATTCAATCCGTGTAATCACCCCATGTAAATGATGCTCTTTATACACCTTCAGCCCCTTATTAAAATTGGCGTATAAAATGAAGGCCGCACTACTGGCTAAACCAATCAAGATTCCGAGCAATAAGTCTGTGAATAAAATCGCCAATAAGGTAATAATAAAAGGAATAAATTGTTTCCAACCTTTTAAATACAGCTGTTTAAACAATTTGGGATGTGTCAGTTTAAAACCTGTGAGGATTAAAATTGCAGCTAATGCTGAAAGCGGAATCATGTTCATCAAAGGCACTAAACACAGCACGGCAAACAAGAGCAACACGCCATGAAAGATAGCAGAACATTTACTTTTAGCTCCGGCACTGGCATTGACCGAACTACGGACAATTACTGAAGTTAGCGGCATCCCGCCTATAGCGCCCGAAACGACATTACCGATGCCTTGCGCCCATAACTCTCGATTGGGGGGGGGAAGAGCGCTTATGCGGATCTAATTTATCTGCTGCTTCTAAATTTAATAAAGTTTCTAATGACGCCACAACCGCCAAAGTGATAGCACCCGTGTAAATCAGTGGATTATTTAAAGCGGTCCAATCTGGAAAGATCATCACATTTTGTGGTTGATCCCAAAGATTTGGAAGTTGGATGAGGTTCGATGGATGAACTGCATAAGACGAACCACTGAGTACCAACACAGCATTGCACAGTGCAGCGAGGACAACAGCAACTAAAGCAGAAGGCAGAACCCACTTTTTGCATGGGCTCTGCTCCCATAGCAACATCAGCACAAGGCTACCGATACCGATCAGAACGGCACCGATATCCCATTGCAAATCGAGCGGCTGTGACTGCCACAGCACAGACCATGAAAATTGGTTCAAGCCAAATAGATAAGGTATTTGACTCCCAATCAAGATCAGTCCGATGGCTGCCAATAAACCCAATATGACATTGTTTGGAATAAAGTTGGCAAAGAAACCGAGCCGAAATATGCCAAATCCAATATGTAAGATACCGGCAAAAACAATACACAATAAAAAGGCGGCATAGTTGCCGCCGAGTAGTTCAAGCTGTACCAAAATGACTGCTGTTAAACCTGCTGCTGGCCCTGCAACACTGATATGTGAGCCACTCAATGCTCCGACTAAAATACCACCGACAATGCCGGCAATAATGCCAGAGAGAATCGGTGCGCCAGAAGCCAATGCAATGCCTAGGCATAGCGGTAAAGCTACGAGAAATACCACTGTTCCAGATAAAAAGTCGTGAATATGAAATCGATGTCGTTCAATTTTAGATGTCATCATTTTACCGTTTATAATAAATATCAAATAATTAGATGTAAGTATGTAAAGCCTAAAGTTTGTGACCACTTTATGGCGTGACTTATATTGTCTGACAATCGAACGATTCTATAGTGTGTTTTGATACGTGATTTGTGTGATTTTTACACTTTATTGCGAAGTTTAAGATTCAGCTCATTTATCTTTGATAGGCCTTAAAAGAAATAAAAAAACCTCCCAAATGGGAGGTTTTTTATAGCGTATTGAAACCACATTGCTTCAAAAAATTATACGTCGAATCATAATATTTCTTGGGACGAGTCCAGTCACTGTCATCTACAGATGGTATATACAACACCATACCTTGTCGCGCCCGAGTCAGTAGCACTCGATATGCATTTAACAGGTATTTCTGCTTTTCAGTTTGCCTTATATTTTGCCATCGACTACCTTTAAAGGCTTGAAATTGCCAATCTTGATCAAAATAAAAATTAATATCCCATGCCACGCAACTGTAATCTATTTCCAAGCCTTGCACATCAAACTCAGTTGCAATATCTTCCAAATAATACGCAGAACGTACATCTGTATTTGAATTCAAAAACCAATCTGCAGGTGTTATTTTATTCTTTACATCAATACCTTCGGCTTTTAAACGTCTGGCACCCGAACTAGCAATAACCCCAAAGCGCTCTGAACCCTTAGCCTTTCTTTTTAACCACTGTTTAGCAACATTAAAATCACGACAAAGCAGAATAGGATAATCTTGGGACATCATATGGTAAGTTTCTTTCGCGGACTTTGCATCACCATCTAATACATGTTGAATCAAATGTGAAACTTGTTCGCTGCGAAATGACCGGACAGAAACAGCAAGATGTAAATCTTCCTCATTTTTTCCATTTTTTTGAACCCAGAATTGTTGTTTAGGATCAGTTAAATAGACTTTATCCTGCAAAATTTTGTTAGAAAAGTAGATCTTCCATTTCGGGTATTTATGTTCTAATGCTGATAGCCATTCAGAAACACCTGCTTCTCCAGTGTTAATCTCCTGCCCACCACCAATCAGGCAAACAACGACACACCAATCAGCGTGGCGATCCATAACACTAATGAGAAACTCTGGTTCAGACATCGAAAAATTATCAATACCTTTTTTCTGTTTCATAAAGTTTGAAACCTGATCCTTTTGCCAGGCCCTTTGAGCTTCATCAAAAATAACGACTTTTTCGATTGGCACCTCATTTGATTTCAAATAATGATCTCTAAAATGATGAATATTTTGTATAAAGGCTTTGGCTTCACGTTCTGCCTCAGATCGCGTCTTTTTTTCTGTTTGTTGCTTAGCAAGTTCCACGGTATTTCGAACCAATGCTTCACGTAAAACATCAACTAAAGGACCATTCCCAGATAAAAATACAGAATGTTCTTGTTCATTTGTTTTTAAACGCTGGTTCGCAATATTAAGACCGGCCAATGTCTTTCCTGCACCAGGTACACCCGTTAAAAAACAAATCGTTTTTTTATTTGTTAATTTTGCATCTTCAATAATTTGTTCGATTTTTTTCGAAGTGATCGCTAAATTTTTTGCACCGGCATCACTTCTAGAAATTTCATCCACTGTATGACCTTGATATAACGCCTGAGCTGCTTCAATAATTGTGGGTGTTGGTTTATATCGAGACTCAACCCACTGTTTGATATTAAGTTGCGTAAGACCTGCAAATTGATCAAGCGCTTGTTCGATTACAATCCGTAAATTATGGGTGTTACAGCATAAAGTATCTTGATAAGTGGATACCGCTGACCATGACTGTTCACAACTTTGAGCTTGGGTTGAAATTAAAAGTGGTATGACCTTTTGCTGATGACTACCTTCATGAAAATTCAACAAATCCAAACAATAATCTATGACCTGAGTCTTAGCATATTGTGGGTAACTCTTTTCACCTACTTTAAATTCAATAACAAAAATTAAATTACGTATCAAAAGAATGTTATCTACGCGCTTACCCATCCGTGGAATAGAGAATTCAAAAAAGATTTCTCCCTCATCTAAAAAATCCAACTGTTGTTTTAAAATCTCAATTTGTTTTAACCAAGCGTTCTTTTGTAAATCTTCCAATGCAAATTCATGCTGTAGTGCCAAAGCCCCCATAATTTCTTGTTCATTTGTATGTATGAATTGTTGCACTGAACCCTGATAATAACTACGTAACATCATGATCTTCTAAGTTTATTTAAGCTTTGATTGTTTTAATCTTATATAAAAAAACCTCCCATATGGGAGGTTTTTTTAACAGTTAAAGATTACTTCGAACCTTTAATCCCTGCTTGTAATAACAACGCACCTAAACCACCAATTTTATTTTCTTGTGGTTTCGCTGCTTGAGGTTTTTTATGACCTTGTGGGCGGTCGCCTTGCGGACGGGCATGCTGTGGACGTTTCGCATGTGGCTTACGCTCACCACGTTGTTCTTGCTGGGCATTGTCACGACGTGGTTGACGTTGTGGTTTCGCTGCAGCAGCACCTTCTGCACGCATAGACAAGTTGACACGGTTACGTTCAACATCGACATTCAAGACACGAACTTGAACAATTTGACCTGGTTTCACGACTTTGTGCGGATCTGCAACAAATTCATTTGCAAGTTCAGAAATATGCACTAAACCGTCTTGGTGTACACCCACATCCACGAATGCACCGAAGTTGGTTACATTCGTAACCACACCTTCAAGCTGTAAACCTTCAGTCAACTGCGCCACTTCTGTGATGTCTTCACGGAATTTAGCCGTGCGGAACTCTGGACGTGGGTCACGGCCTGGTTTTTCAAGTTCAGATAAAACGTCTTGAATTGTCGGTAAACCAAATTGGTCATTTACAAATGCTGCTGCATCGATCTGACGGATAATTTCAGTATTACCAATAATATCTTTTACAGTCGTCGCTTTTGCTTCCACAATTTTTGCCACCAAGTCATATGACTCTGGGTGAACTGCAGATGCGTCCAATGGTTCAGAACCATCTTGAATACGTAAGAAACCTGCTGCTTGTTCAAAGGTACGTTCGCCTAAACGAGGTACTTTCTTCAAACTTTGACGGTTGTCAAAACGACCATTTTCTTTACGGTAATCCACAATTTGCTGTGCAATTGATTTATTCAAACCCGCGATATAACCCAAGATTGCAGATGATGCAGTGTTGACATCGACACCTACTGAGTTCACACAGTCTTCCACAACCGCTTCTAGCGTTTTTGCCAAACCGGTTTGGTTCACATCATGTTGATATTGACCCACACCAATCGATTTCGGATCAATTTTCACAAGCTCCGCCAATGGATCTTGTAAACGACGTGCAATCGACACAGCACCGCGAATTGAAACATCCAACTCTGGAAGCTCTTGTGACGCCAATTCAGATGCTGAGTAAACCGACGCGCCTGCTTCAGATACCGACACACGAATCAAGTTTAAGTCTGTATTTGCTGCCATCATTTCAGCCACAACCGCTTCAGTTTCACGGCTTGCAGTACCATTACCAATCGCAATTAATTCAACATTGAATTCGCGGCAAAGGCGCGCAAGTTCAGCAACTGAACCAGCTTTGTCTTCTTTCGGAGCAAATGGGTAAATCGTGCTGTGTGCAAGAACATCACCTGATGCATTGACAACAGCCAATTTCACACCCGTACGGATGCCAGGGTCTACACCCAATGTGCAACGTGCGCCTGCAGGAGCAGAAAGTAATAAATGACGTAGGTTTTCAGCAAAGACATCCATCGCTTCAGCTTCAGCAGCCAAACGTTTTTCAGTCAATAATGAATGTTCAATCGCAGGACGAACTTTACCGAGCCAGAATAATTTTGCAGTTTGTTTTAAGAAATCTGCACGTGCTTGTGGTTGTGCTGTTTCTAAATTGTATTCAGTATCAATACGAGCCAATGGTGCATCATCTTCACCATCGACTTTTAAGCCCAAGACATTTTCTTGACGGCCACGGAGCATCGCCAATAAACGGTGTGAAGGGACTTTATTTAAGCTTTCAGAGAAATCAAAGTAATCACGGAATTTTTTACCGACTTCTTTTTTCTCATCGCTTGCAACTAAACTTTTCAACACTGCAGTTTTCGCAAATGTCGCTTTTAGCTCAGTGGTTAATGCAATATTTTGTGCCCAGTCATCAATTAAAATGTGTTGAATCGCATCTAATTGGCTTTCAACATCAGCATAATCTTCATGACTAAAACCAGCTAAAGCTTCGGTTGGATCAACTGCTTCATTAAAGATTTTTTCAGCGATTGGGCCTAAACCGGCTTCTTTGGCTTTAAATGATTTACTGGTACGTTTTGGACGGTACGGCGCGTAAATCTCTTCTAAAGCATTTTTCGTTTCTGCTGCATTCACTCGAGCAAGTAGGTCATCAGATAACTTGTTTTGTTCTTTTAGAGATTCGATTACCTTTTCACGGCGCTCAAATAAATCACGCAGGTAAGTCAGACGTGTATCGAGCTGACGTAATTGAGTATCGTCCAGACCTTGCGTCACTTCTTTACGGTAACGTGCGATAAATGGAACACTGGCACCTTCATCAATGAGCTTGATGGCAGCTTCAATTTGATTTGGACGTACGGCAATTTCTTTTGCCAACTGCTGAACTAAGTCAGTCATCGTATTAGATCCCTGCAAGGATAAGTTCTAAAAGCCATGATTATAAAGACCAAGACCATAAAATCCACAATTGTTTTTATAAATTTATTCGTGGTTTTTAATGCTAATTCATCTCAAATACACATTTTTTTACGAAACTGACTATGAAACAGCAAATTAGCGAGACTTAGACAAGCAAACTGATTCGAACAACATGTATACATTTGGTATCTATGTCTTGATTTTAACTGCAATATTTGTTGCTTTAGAGCATAGTAAATTTATATAAATGAATCGTATACTCAAGTGAAATCGACTTTTTGTTTACGATGACAATAAAGAATAAGGAGCACGTCATGAGTTTAGTTGTACCTGCTGAAAAAACAGATGCCGTACAAGCCGAAACCGACCGAGTCGAACGCATTCTGGTTGTCGATGATGATGTGCGTCTACGCACCCTCTTACAACGCTTCCTAGAAGATAAAGGTTTTGTGGTCAAAACCGCACATGATGCGACTCAGATGGATCGTCTGTTGCAGCGGGAACTCTTTTCCCTGATTGTGCTCGACTTTATGTTACCTGTTGAAGATGGCTTGAGTATTTGTCGCCGTCTGCGCCAATCTAGCATCGATACCCCAATCATTATGCTGACCGCTCGTGGTAGTGATTCAGACCGTATTGCTGGACTTGAAGCCGGTGCAGATGACTATTTACCAAAACCATTCAACCCGAATGAGCTTTTGGCACGTATTCGTGCCGTATTACGTCGTCAAGTGCGTGAAGTTCCGGGCGCACCAAGCCAACAAATGGAAGTGGTGTCTTTTGGTCCTTGGTCACTCGACCTGTCTACTCGTACATTAACCCGTGAAGGTCAAGTCGTCACATTAACAACGGGTGAATTTGCCGTACTCAAAGCATTAGTTCAACACCCACGTGAACCACTGACACGCGACAAGTTAATGAATCTTGCTCGTGGTCGTGAATGGGGTGCTATGGAACGTTCAATTGACGTTCAAGTTTCTCGCCTGCGTCGTTTGGTTGAAGAAAACCCAGCACGTGCGCGCTATATTCAAACCGTTTGGGGCGTAGGTTATGTCTTTGTTCCAGATGGTGCTGAATAAGCCATAAAATAAGACCTGAGAATCGAGCCACCGTACCTCATGTCCGGAAATGCCATTCGCTGCTGTCTGAGTCACTTAAAATTGAATGAATAAAAGTAATGTGCGCGAGTTCAGCGAATGGCAAAAATTTTGGTTACTTTTTTAAAAAGTAACATAACGAACTCCTCCCAAAGAACGTTCCAGCAGTAAGATTCCATCGCAAAGAATAAAAACTGCCTTTCAAAAAATTTGCTTAAAGGATTCTGCGTGAAACTCGAACCCATCGACCCACAGGAATTTACCGACTACGTTACCTACTCCGAAAAAAAACGGACACCTTGGGAACGCTTCCTCGATAAAATCAAACCCCGCTCTGCAGCCATGCGGACCACCGTATTGGTCTTATTTGTGGTGTTTTTTAGCCTGTTTATGTCCTTATGGTTCTTTTGGCGCACACTCTATTTACCCGAAATTCAACAACATGCTCGTTACCTCGCGGTCGAGCTTGAAATCATTAACAATCCTGATTTACGGATTTTTCATAACAATGCCGAAGTGGATGTCGACGACTGGATGCGCAACCGTGTCGGGATCGAATATGTGACCGATCCGAAAGAATTCCCCAATGTCAAAGACAAAGTCATTGCAGAGTTCTTTACCAATCAAATTGAAAAGAAACTGGCCAAAGAAATGCGCATTGATAATGCGACCGTGTATTTCCAATTTAAACCTGACCCACGCATCTGGATTCAAACTCCAGAAATGAATGGCAACTGGGTTCGCGAGCCTTTAAAAACCTATGCCAACTATAGCGCAGAGCTGATTTTAGGCTGGTTATTGGGTATTCCGCTGATTGCTGGCATCATTATCTTAACCTTGGTTCGTCAGCTCAACCGTCCGCTAAAACGTTTACAAGATGCGGCAAACAACTATAGTAAACACGGCACTGCACCTTATTTAGAAACCAACCATGGGCCACAAGAAATCCGTGAAGTAAACCAAGCCTTTAACCACATGGTCTACACGCTGGAACAAACTGAACGTGATCGCCGCATCATGTTGGCCGGTATTTCCCACGATTTGCGTACTCCGCTGACCCGTATTCGACTCAGCGCAGAAATGATGCCTGATGATGACTTCCTAAAAGAAGGTCTGATTTACGATGTTGAAGATATGGATGCAATTCTGAATCAGTTCATTTCGTATATGCGAGATGGTTCAGATGAAGTTCCGCAAGATACTGATTTAAATGCGCTATTGCAGGAATTAGTGATTCAATTTAAACCTTTAGATATTCGCTTTGAACCTCAAGACTTACCGATTATTCAAGCACGTAGCCTGTCCTTAAAACGATTAATAGGCAACTTAATCAATAACTCAAAACGCTATGGTGCCGAGCCGATTGAACTGTCTACCGAATATGAAGGTGACCATATTCAAATTCGCGTTGCCGATAATGGCGAAGGGATTCCTGAAGACCAAATTGAAGACCTGATGCAACCTTTTGTACGTGGTAATGATGCACGTACCATTCAAGGCAGTGGACTCGGTTTAGCCATTGTAAAACGTATTGTGGATATTCACGAAGGTCAACTTTCAATTCACAATCGAGCAGAAGGTGGACTCGAAGCGATCATTTCTTTACCACTGCAAAAACTCGAAAATGATGAAATATTAAACAACAGCCCATTGGAAAAAATTAAGCAAAGTTTAACTGAACGCTTTTAACAAGCGTTCAAAAAAGCAACGAACAGTTTTGTTTAAGCTTTAACCATTGATATTTTTAACCTTATTATTCAGTGGTTTAAAAATCATAATAAAATCTTATACCCACATTTTTTCAAAAAATTAGACCTTAGCCTAACAGGTATGCAAAATGGCTTTTTTGATCGGTACAATCCGTATCAGTTTTGAGAATTTCACGAGAGTATATGATGTCTTTAGATCGCATCCGTTTAGCTGCCCTTCACGACAAAGTTATCAGCGCAGAAAAAGCTGCTGAATTCATTCAGGATGGTATGACGGTAGGTATGAGTGGTTTCACACGCGCAGGTGAAGCGAAAGCTGTACCTTTAGCGTTGGTTCAACAGGCTCATGCTAATCCTCTTAAAATTACCCTAATTACTGGCGCGAGCTTGGGTAACGATTTGGACAAAAAATTGACTGAAGCAGGTGTTCTTGCTCGTCGTTTACCGTTCCAAGTAGACAACACATTACGTAAAGCCATCAATAAAGGCGAAGTGATGTTCATCGATCAGCATTTGTCTGAAACAGTTGAACAAATGCGTAACCTTCAGCTTAAAAAGCCTGATGTGGCAATTATTGAAGCTGTTGCGATCACTGAAGATGGTGGCATCATCCCTACAACTTCTGTAGGTAACTCTGCAAGCTTCGCAATTTTTGCTGAAAAAGTGATTGTTGAAATCAACACCAACTTAAGCCCAGCATTCGAAGGCTTACACGATATTTATATCCCAACGTATCGTCCAACACGTCAAGCGATTCCATTGACTCAAGTTGACGAACGTATTGGTACACATGCAATCAACATCGATCCTTCAAAAATCGTAGGTATCGTATTTAACAACGAATTGCATGACTCTCCATCTACAGTGACTGCACCTGATGATGAAACTCAAGGTATTGCAAACCACCTGATCGCTTTCTTTGAAAAAGAAGTAGAAGAAGGTCGTTTACCGAAAAACCTTGGTCCATTACAAGCAGGTATCGGTTCAATTGCAAACGCAGTATTGACTGGTCTTAAAGATTCAAACTTTGAAGACTTGATCATGTACTCTGAAGTACTTCAAGACTGTACATTTGAATTGATCGACGCAGGCAAAATGAAATTTGCTTCAGGTTCTTCTATTACGCTTTCTGCTAAATATGGCGAAAAAGTATTTAATAACCTTGAACAATACAAAGACAAACTTGTATTACGTCCACAAGAAATTTCGAACCATCCAGAACTTGTACGTCGTTTAGGTATCATCGGTATCAACACTGCGCTTGAGTTTGATATCTACGGTAACGTGAACTCAACTCACGTTTGCGGTACAAAAATGATGAACGGTATCGGTGGTTCAGGTGACTTCGCACGTAATGCACACTTGGCGATCTTCGTGACTAAATCAATTGCAAAAGGCGGCGACATTTCTTCTGTTGTTCCATTTGCTTCTCACATTGACCATGCTGAACACGACGTTGACATCTTAGTTACTGAACAAGGTCTTGCTGACTTACGTGGTCTTGCTCCACGTGAACGTGCTCGTGCAGTAATCGACAACTGTGCTCACCCTATGTACCGTGATGCGCTAAATGATTACTTCGACCGTGCATGTGCGAAAGGTGGTCAAACACCTCACCTTCTACGTGAAGCATTGTCTTGGCACATCAACTTCGAAGAGAACGGCCACATGTTAGCTGCTCAACCAGAAGTTAAAACTGCTTAATTGACAGTGAAATAAGAAAACGCTCTTCGGAGCGTTTTTTTTATGGCTTTTATTTTTCAATATGACTTATCAAGTCTGCAAAACTCGACTAATCTAAATTGGTCAAAATACATGCTAAAACAAAAATTATGTTTATTATCCGCCCCTATCTCGAATCTGATTTAGATGATGTAATTGCACTTTGGGAACTGTGTGATCTGACCCGTCCATGGAATAACCCTGAAATTGATATTTTTCGAAAACTAGCGCAACGTGATCAATTATTTTTATTGGCTATCAAAGATGATCAATTGATCGCAACTGTGATGGGGGGCTATGATGGACATCGAGGCTGGGTCAATTATCTTGCTGTACATCCACATTTTCAGCGTAATGGCGTTGCCACCGCCCTCATTCAACAATTAGAAAAACGCTTAATTGCTTTAGGTTGCCCAAAACTTCAATTACTGATTCGCCAAGACAACATTGACGTACAAAATTTTTATGAACAATTGGGCTATGAAGAGGTTGAAGTGATTTGTTTGGGTAAACGTTTAATCACGGATTAATAGTCCGACAAATCTTCGGTCAATCCTTGAAGCAACATAAAAAAAATTCGACATTGCACCATCGAAACAAAAATGGATTGCATTGCTTGGCTTTAAATTTTAGGATTTGCCCCCATCATTTTCCCAGAACATAGAAAAGAGATTTCCCATGCGTGTAGATATCTGGTCAGACGTGGTTTGCCCATTTTGTTATATTGCGAAAAAACGCCTTGAAGCTGCTGCCGAAGAATCGGGTGTAGAACTTGAAGTGTTTTGGCATAGCTATCAACTTGATGCAGATGCGCCCGCTCGCCTAGAAATTTCTAATACTGAACGTCTAGCTCAAAAATATGGCCGCAGTATTGAAGAAGTAGAGGAAATGCAGCGCAATATTGCCGAAATGGCAAAAGCTGAAGGTATTGAATTTAACTGGCAAAAAGCCAATTCAGGCAATACTTTCAACGCGCACCGCTTGATTCATCTTGCACAAAGCAAAGGTCTCGGCAGTGAAGCCAAAGAAGCTTTCTTCTATAGCTATATGACGCAAGGCTTGGCCATTGGTGAACGTGAAACCTTAGAAGATGTTGCATCTCGTATTGGTCTAAACCCTGTTGAAGTCGATGACTTATTAGACTCAGATGAATTTGCTGATTTCGTCAAATACGACGAAGAAGTAGCACGCGATCAACTTAAAGTTACGGGTGTACCGTTCTTTGTATTTGAGCAACGCATTGCTTTAGCAGGCGCTCAACCGAAAGATGTATTTAAAAAAGTGATGGACAAAGCTGCGGAACTCCCTGAGCTTGCTCCTACACCTGTCTGTAATGATGAAAGCTGTGAAACACCTGAAAAATAATTCAGCGCGTTCAATCAAAAATCCCCGAACTTCGGGGATTTTTTATGATCAGTTTTTAACATCAATAAAATGAAACTTATTCCACCAAGAAGCTGATTTTTAAGTTCACTCGATATTCCGCAATTTTATTGTCTTTCACCACAACTTTTTGTTCATTAATCCATGCACCCTGAACGTTCTTTACGGTTTCAGTGACTTTATTAATTCCCGTTTGGATCGCATCTTCAAAACTTTTTGTGCTACTTGCATTTACTTCAACGACTTTAGCAACAGACATTGTATTTATCCTCATTGTTATGATTTTGAATCTTCATCATATGATTAAGTCACTTATTTTGGTTATTTTTTAAACATCAAAACAGCAAAATATTACATGTCTTACACAGGAGTGAATTCCACTTCGAGGGATTACAAACTGACCATCATTTATTACATGCTTTCTGTTTAAGCCAAGGCCACTACCGATTAGGCTAAAAGCTTCATTCTTCTAACGATCATGCTCGGGAGTAATGTCATGACTATTGAACCTCAAGCAACTTCTGCTGAAACCGAACTATCTACCAATACACCCCCTCAAACAACCACCAACGAGTCCCAAACAGGGAAGAATAGCTTTCTCTCACGTTTTTCTCCGACCGTCAAAGGTGCTGCGATCGGCGCTGTTGCAGGCAGTATTTTGCCTGTTTTTGGTACGATTAGTGGTGCCATTATTGGTGGTATCGCAGGCAAAGTCTATGAAAAGAAATGTGCCAAACATTCATAGATTTTTCATCTATATCTGAGTGATACGCCGCTGTCACTCAGCCACTAAAAACTCTAGAGCAATAACTCTAATAGACTGTTTTATATAAATATTAAATCCTACCATTTATCTTGTGTTGCCGAATCGATCATTTTTAATTGATTATTTTTTGATATTATTTTCACATAAATTCAAGTGATTAATTTTCTCCCTGACTCAATTTTTGAGTTACTAATGATTGATAGGAATACACAAATGAACGCAATCAAATATGCTATGGCTGTTGCTGTGATGGCGCTTTCTGCAACTGTTTCTGCACAAATCGTTTACGTACCAGATTTTCCAGTAAAAAAAGCTGTAACTGCTGAAACTGCCAATGCAGAGAGCCAAGCTCCAGCTGCTGATACAACTGAAGTTATAACAAACACAGAAAAAAAAGCTTAATTTTTAGCTGATTTTTCCAAAAAAAAACCGATGGCTCCCACCATCGGTTTTTTATTTTATATGCCTTTACTTTGGGCTTTATTCTTTACTCAACATTAAAAATGAACTTCTAAAAGCGCTCGATCGCTGATGATGGCTTCAAAAAAATTGATCAAACCATACCGCTATATCTTTTGCAAAACCTATCTTTAAGCTAATGATTTGGTATTATTTTTAAACAAAATGCGCATTAATTGTCATATTTAACGCTTAATTTGTAGAAGCTGACATTTATTTCCATGTTTTTTTTAATGAAATCTCTATAATCAAATGAACTAATCGACTTCTTTATTTTTAAATTTACATTGTCCTATGCAAGAACTTCAGGCACTGATACAAGGAAAAATTTCACCGCAGGTTATCGATATTGAACGCCTGATTGAATTGGCCAATACATATCGAAACCCGAATTCGGCTGAATATAAATTAGTAGAACTTGCAACCAATATTGTATTGGCTAAATATTTAGAAAAAGCACAAAAAGTCCTTTAGGAAGTGGACAAATGAATTTACAAGAGAAAGTACAATTAATAAAAGAAATCCATGTACTCACCCATCAACTTGAACACCGTGCTTTGAGTTTTTATGAAACTGCGCTTTCTAAACGTCGGATTCATGAAATTTTTGCCTTATGTGACGAACCGATTTTTCAAAAGCAAATATTAAGTTATCGCGCATTAACTGAACCACAGATGGCTGCCACTGAATTTGCCAAACAAACGCCATATTCATGGTTATTTCGTGGCTATTTTAACCATGACGCTGCACTCGAAAGTGCTTTATATCAATATCCAGAGATGGGTTGGGCCTTGCTGCATGACCATGAGTTAGGTTGGCAAGTTTGGATGATTCCAGCCAAACAGCGCACGGCGTTACTCAGTGAATGGGGCAATTTCAGTGAATGCTATGATTGGTTAATTGAGCAACAACAGCTATATAAATGTTTAATCAGTGATATCGATCTACGTCTACATGCCGTACGCCTAAAGGACGAAGTCAGCACAGCACCAAGCACTGTTGCAACAAGTGTGGATGTACTACTGCCAATTGAAGCGATAAATAAAGACGGATCTGTCGATCTAGATCATTGCGATAAGCAAATCAATGAAGCAGATACGTTGCTTGATAACTCAAATACAAATAAACCAGAGCTTTCTGCACCTGATACCGTTCCTCTTGTTCTAATTGAGCAGCCAACACATGCCCCATCGGAGGAAAATCTCAACTCGACAATGGCAGGCGTTGAACTTCCTGAACAGGTTCCAATCGCTCAATATACCGCTCGCGTTCAAACGCTGCAAAACATCGATGCGCAATTGGCCTTGTATGAATTGCAGTTTATAGATCAGCCTGAACTCACAACGCAACTTGATGTTCTATTGCATACGACAGATGGTACAGATTGGAAAAACCAGCCACTGTATTTAGCAGAGCAAATCAATATCGAAGGTCGCTTCATCAAATATCTCTTGTTGTTTGGTGCGCAAACGCAAATGGAAGCCATTCGACTCTCTCAGCTGTTTTGCCAACAACATCAACATGAACTTGCTGCGATTAAAGTCTTATCATGGGACAATCTAGAGCAACTCTGTGCTGCACCTGATCAGCTCTATCAACAGTCTCAGCATGCTGAAATGATTTGGTCGCAAAACGACTATTATCCATTTATTCCGGCACAGTTAATTCATACGCAAAAATTCATTCATTTTGATGAACCTGAACCGACACTACATACCCCGTTGTTATTATTACAAGAACGTCAAAAAATACGTTTAATCCACGGTCAAAAACGCATGGCACTCTTGCGTACCGAACAAGCCCTTCCTTATTTGATCCTCCATCGACAGCAAGGTTTAAATTGGCAAAGCATCCAAAATGTGATCCAACAATTGCCTCAACCCATTGATGTGATTTCGCTTTATCAAGCACTTAAGCAAATGACCGAAGATTAATTGCATTTATTTTGTAGTTTGGCTTGCATTTATCCGATAAAAATAACAAAACTACAGATGCAGGATACTCAGATGATAATTAAATAGAGCCAAAACATATGCATAAAAAACAACAGTACTTTATTCGGACTTTGCTTTTTTCCGCATCAATGAGCTTGATGTATCAAGTTGCTTGGGCCAATGAAACTGAGGGTGAACATTCGCAGGATGTGCCTGAAACTGACCAAAATTCATCGTATATCACGCCAAAGACCTATGATTTTTTAGATCAAATTCCACGTTGGATTGATGCAACACCGACCTTCTTACCTGAACAATCAGATCACCCCATTGTTCCGACAACAGAACAAACGGAAAATAATAGCTGGACCGATCGACAACAGAAGAAAGTCCGAAATTGGGCAGATCGAACGGCCGTTCGTATGGATAATTGGTTTGGGCAAAGTGAGCCAGAAAAGCCTGCCAATGCAACCCTACGGGTGATTTTAGACAACAGTTGGAATAAGCACGATGAATACGAAATTAAGCCACGTATTCGCGGTAAAATTAAGCTTCCCACTTTAGAAAAAAAATTGAGTGTGGTCTTTGGTGATGACTCACTTGATAATGAATTAGAAAATAATGCTGCAATTACCAATGAAAACCCTGCGGGGCGTAGTGATAAAAATTATGACAATAAGCAAACCCGTGAAGATAACAGTTCACTGGCTTTACGTTGGTCAGAAATTTCAGATCGACTGCCCTTCGAAACTGACGTTGATCTAGGTTTACGTTCTGGTGATGACCTATATGTCCGCTTAAAAGCAGCTAAAAAATGGCAACTCGACAATGATTACAGTTTTTTAGCCGAACAAATTTATCGTTATGGTATCGATAGTGAAAATTATCTAAGAACCAATTTAGAATTAACCCATGCTCGTCCAGGCCAACCCTTTATCTCAAACCAATTCAACCTGACCTATGCAGATGCACAGGATGATGATCTGAAATGGGATAACTTCAGTTACCGCCAACACCAATTTTTTAAAGGTAACCGATTCAACTACGGCCTATATACAGGTGGTTTTTACAATAACGATCAACTGCGTTTAAACAGTTGGGGACCCTATGTATCATGGCGACAGCCCTTTCTACGTGAATGGTTTTATATCCAAGGTGATCTCAACTACCTCAACAACCATCGTGACGATAAAAGCCACTTTGTGGCCGCTTTAGTGCGCCTTGAAACCCTGTTTTAAAACCTCTTTAAACACAGCATATAAAAAAGCCCATCTCAACAGGATGGGCTTTTTTAAATAACTCAGGTTCAGTTTTTCTTAATCACACTCACACGATCATTACGTGCAATACGCGACTGCTTTTCAGCGACTTTTTTCACTTTAGGAAAACTATACTGAACACGATCATTTCGCATCACACGGCGACTATCTACAAAAGGATTGATATCGTATTGTGCGATCTGCTTTGAAACCTGCACACGGTCATTACGCACCATTTTTTGCGTAGCGCTATCTGCCTGAGCAGATTGCATAAGGCCCATAGAGAGCAGCGAACCTATTACAGCGATCACTAAAGTTTTCATCTTAAGATTCCCAACACTTAATGATCGTTATTATAGATTAATTATTTATTTTTAATTTATTTTAAAGATTAAAACATGGACGTTTTTATTCATGTGCTCTATCGAAAAACCAAATAAAAAAACCTCCCGAAGGAGGTTCATTTCATATCTACCGTTACTTCAGCAATAAGCTGTTAATCCGTTTGATGTATTGGGCAGGATCTTCGGGTAAACCGCCTTCAGCAATCAACGCCTGATCAAAAATAACATTTGCTAAGTCATCAAACTGCACCGAACTTTCTAATTTTTGTACCAACGGATGGGATGGATTGATTTCCAAGACTGGTTTTGACTCTGGAACCGCTTGTCCTGCTTGTTTCAGCATACGAACCAGTTGCGGTGACAACTCACCCTCAGCAACCACCAAACACGCAGGAGAGTCCACTAAACGTGTTGTTACACGCACTTCAGAGGTCTTATCTTTTAACGCATCCGACAGTTTTTCAACAACAGGTTTAAACTGCTCAGCAGCTTCCTCAAGTGCTTTCTTCTCTTCAGCATCTTGTAGATCACCCAAATCAACTGCACCTTTCGATACATTCTGTAATGGTGTTCCATCAAACTCAAAAACAAATTCCATCGCCCACTCATCCACTCGTTCAGTCATGAGCAGCACTTCGATACCTTTTTTCTTGAACAATTCAAGTTGTGGTGAGTTTTTCGCAGCATTTAAACTATCAGCAGTCACATAGTAAATTGCCTTTTGGCCTTCTTTCATATTGGCTTTATAGTCTGCAAATGATGTTTTCACTTCATCATTATTTGACGAAGCAAAGCGTAATAATTTTAGAATACGCTCACGATTCGCTATGTCTTCGCCTAAGCCTTCTTTTAAGACTGAACCAAACTCAGCGTAGAATTTTGCAAACTTCTCTTGATCAGCAACATCTTCAGATTTCGCCAAACCATCTAGCACCGTTAAAATACGGCGGGCGTTACCTTCACGAATCGTTTTAACGTCGCGACTTTCTTGTAATAATTCACGGCTTACATTAAGTGGTAAGTCTGCGCTATCCACCACACCTTGAACAAAACGTAAATAATTAGGAATCAAATTATCCGCATCATCCATGATAAATACACGTTTCACATAGAGCTTAATTCCTGCTTTAGCTTCACGTGTGAAAATATTGCTTGGTGCGCGAGATGGAATATAAAGTAACTGTGTATATTCCGTACTTCCCTCTACACGGTTGTGTGTCCACGCAAGCGGGGCTTCAAAATCATGGCTCAGGTTTTTATAAAACTCAGTATATTGTTCTTCACTGATCTCATTTTTATTACGCGTCCATAATGCACTTGCTGAGTTAATCGCTTCCCATTCATCCGTCAGTACATATTGACCAGGTTTTGCTTCTTCGTCTTCGGCAGCTTCCTCTTGTTGCCAAACTTCTTTCTGCATCTCAATTGGCAAACTAATATGATCAGAGTATTTATTAATAATCTGCTTAACTTTGTAACGATCTAAATAATCTAAAGCATCCTCGCGTAAATGCAAAATGATGTCGGTTCCACGTGAAGCCTTATCAATTGGCTCTACATCAAACTCACCTGTACCATTACTAACCCAACGTACCCCTTCAGCGGCATTTACCCCAGCACGACGTGATTCCACTGTAATTTTTTCAGCAACAATAAAACCTGAATAGAAGCCCACACCAAATTGACCAATCAATTGTGCATCTGACTTTTGATCACCCGTAAGCTTCGACATAAAATCTTTAGTGCCAGACTTAGCAATCGTACCCAAATGATCAATCGCTTCTTGTTCTGTCATACCAATACCATTATCCGAAATGGTAATTGTCTTCTGCTCTTTATTTAAATGAATACGCACATGTAAATCTGGATCATTTTCATAATATTCAGGATGGTTAATGCCTTCAAAACGTAATTTATCGCAGGCATCAGATGCGTTTGATACCAACTCACGAAGGAAAATTTCAGGATTTGAATATAAAGAATGTGTTACTAAATGCAGTAACTGAGCCACTTCCGCTTGGAAGCTGTGTTTTTGAGATTGTTGTTCGCTCATCAGTCTCTCCGTTCATACTGAGTAAAATTATCAATTGCCTATATGAATGGAGGGACTTCACTATTTTTCAATAGTATGAATGGAAAATTTTTATTCTGTCGCACTAAATTTTAAGGTTTAAAAAGGTCCTTGTTTATAAACACGGTCCATGTAGAGATCCAGTTTTTGCTGCCGCATTTTATATACATCACTTAAACAACTGACATTGTCACGGCACTGATCGCGTAGTTGTAGCCATTTTATTTGTTGATCTTGAATTGCACCACGTGTCCCCATGGGAACCAAATGACGAATAATCGTATAGGTTGTTGCCATTTTGACATCGGCATCATTAATACTACGGTTATCACAAACCGCATGTTCGGTAATGGTTTTCGCCTTTTTACAATCAAAACTTGCGGCATAACTTGTCGAAATAAAATAAGCACTGCCCAAGACCAGCATACCCTGAATAATTTTTTTCATCGTCTTTTCTCTTCATCCAACTTGCTGATTTATCTCGACTCTAACACTTCTACCTAAATTTTCTATTGCCTATTTGTTCAATTCGATCAACTGATGGATGGAATATACTGCATAAAAAAACCCTGCCATTCGACAGGGTTTTAAAATTAGCTACAGCTTAGAATTTGTAGCTATAACCAATTGTATACACCATTGGATCGATATCTAAATCAAAAGTTTCGACAACTGTTTGAACTTCAGGCTGGATTTGAGCATAACGTGCATCAAAGAATACGCCCCAGTTTTTAGCATCAGCTGGTTGGTAGTTAAAACCAACTTGGCCAGCAAAACCATAAGACTCTTTCACTTTAACCTTTGTGCCTTCTAGCACACCTGAACCATCTTCATCCCAAGCAACAAATGCTGTACCACCCACACCAATGTAAGGTGTAAAGCCAGTTGAATTTTTAAAGTTATATTTCGCAGTAATTGTTGGTGGAAGATGTTTCAATTTAACACCAGCAACTTTTGAACCCGCAGCTGTTACATCCACATCATGACTAATTGGTGTAGCTAATAGTAATTCAGCTGAAATGTTGTCATTAAAGAAATATTCTACAGACGGTGTAAATGCAAACTCATGATCTGCTTTTACATTTAAAGCACCATTAGCAATATCAGTATCTGCAGTTGGAGCAATTACAGAAGCACCAACTTTAACCTGCCATTGACCAGCCATCGCTGAAGCAGACATACCCAATAATGCAATAAGAGCAGCTTGTTTTAACATTTTAAAGCAACCTTCTAGAATGAATAATTAATATTAAACATTAGTATTAAAATTATGCAACATTATTATTTTATAAATTTTTACATTATTATATAAGTCATTATTAATTATATATATTTATTTTAATCATAGTGCAATGCTTGGTTTTATATTTTCACCGTTATAATTAATTTATTATTCATAATATACCAACCTTTTTAATCAGAATTAATAAAATGAATTATTTTAATCCAACCAAAATCCTCAGGATTAAATAACAAAAAAGGCGATTATATAATCGCCTTTTTTATTTATCTTTGAAAATTTTTTAGAGTACCATTGCGGCAATCCAACCAAAGATCATTAATGGAATATTGTAGTGAATGAAGGTCGGGACCACACTGTCTTTCATGTGGTCATGCTGACCATCCATATTAAGACCTGATGTTGGCCCTAAAGTTGAGTCTGATGCCGGAGAACCTGCATCTCCTAAAGCTGCTGCTGTACCAATAATTGCAATCGTTGCCGCTGGGCTAAAACCAAATTGAATACAAAGTGGTACATAAATAATGGCCAAAATTGGGATTGTTGAGAATGAAGAACCAATACCTAAGGTAATCAACAATCCAATCAAAAGCATCCAAAATGCAGCTAGACCTTGACTATCACCAATCCATTGCACAGATGCCTCTACCAATGCAGGGACTTGGTTCGTCGCATTGATTACCGATGCAAACCCTTGAGCCGCAATCATAATAAAGCCAACCAATGCCATCATACGCATACCTGTAATGATCACATCATCTGCTTCTTTCCATTTAAAGATGCCTGCAAAACTTAAAATACCAACACCTACTAAACCAGCAAGGATCATTGAATCGGAGTATAACTGTGCAACTAAAGTTGCAACGATCGCTACGCCTGCCATAATAATAGTGAAACGAGCAACTTGCGGTTTACCCATTTCATCACTTTCTACAGTGCCGGCAATTGTATGATGTGTTTGCTCAACTTGGAGATTTTCATACTCCCTTGGTTTACGGTAAGTATAAAAAATCGCAATCAATAAACCTATAAACATACCAAATACAGGAATGGCCATCGCACGAGGTATTTGGTCATAGCTAATATTGAAACCATAAGGCTTACCAAAGGTATTAATGTTTTGTCCCAAAATATCATTCAAGAAAATGGCACCAAAACCAAAAGGAACCAACATATAGGTTCCCACCAAACCAAAGGTCAACACGCAAGCAATTAAGCGACGGTCAAGCTTAAGATGGTTAAATACACTGAGTAATGGTGGGATCAAAACAGGAATAAATGCAATATGTACAGGAACT
Source organism: Acinetobacter sp. YH01024 (assembly GCF_013420195.1). Taxonomy (NCBI): domain Bacteria; kingdom Pseudomonadati; phylum Pseudomonadota; class Gammaproteobacteria; order Moraxellales; family Moraxellaceae; genus Acinetobacter; species Acinetobacter sp. YH01024. The sequence goes on along the minus strand of NZ_VOYQ01000005.1, from coordinate 15,885 downwards.
ACATTTTGAGAGCAAATAGCGGCAATAGCTACAGTTGCAAAAATCACATATTTCACACGATTTTGCGATTTAATATTACTTGAGCCTTTCAGCTTCGTAATCATTTGATAAGCCAATAAATCTGGCAAACCTGAACGTGCTAAAGCCAATGCAAATGCACCTAATACACCATAAGCTAGTGCAATCTGAGCACCATTACCTAAGCCGCTGTTGAAAGCTTCAATGGTTCCATGAAGACCAAGACCGGCCAATAAACCACCAGTCACTGCACCAATAATCAATGCAAATACAACAGGCACGCGTGCCAGCGACAGTCCAAACATGACTGTAATTGCGGCAAGAATAGCAAACATAAGAAAAAAGGGAGTCTGACAAAAAACCATATTTTATCAGAATTTGCTCGCTATTTAGCCCCCTATCGATGAAACTGACACTATTGAAAGATTTACTTAAAGCTGCTGTGATTGCGCAAATTGAGCGATGTAACCTGCAATTTTTTCGGGTTGGCTCAGCACAGCCCAATGATTGGAATTGACTTCAACCACCGATAAATCCTCAACCCATTTAGGTAATTCTTTAATGTAGTCTGGACTGACAAAATTATCATGTTTCAACACAATCGCTTGTACAGGACAGACCGCATGACGTTGTCTAGGCTGAGTTAAGCGGGGAATAAAATTAGCACGGTAAAGCGCAATACCGTGTTTACCATCATGCTGAATATTATGATTCAAAGGCAATTCTTGAGTACGTTCTAAATCATTCACAATTTTTCCCCAACGTTCAGCATTCAAAAAATGCCACGCGGTCGGTGCCAAAAATGGTAATTGGAATACCCCGATGTACCATGACTTACTTAATAATTTGAGTAATTTTTTCTGCTGATGCTTAAAGCTATTTCTGAGCAAAAATGCCGCATGATCCAAACATGGCCCAGAAATAGTTGAATAAGACAAAATACGTGAGCGAAATTTTGGCTCAGTCACCGATTCCCAAGATTGGATAGAGCCCCAATCATGCGCGGCCAAATGAAAACTACGCTCGCCTAATACCGCTTGCGTCACACTATCTAAATCAAGTGAAAGTTGTTCTAAACGGTAATCTCGTACTTTACGGGGCACAGATGACTGCCCTGCACCTCGCACGTCATAGCTCACAATATAAAATTCAGAACCAAGATGTTCAATAACCGGTTCCCATACTTCCTGATTATCAGGATAACCATGAACCAAAACCAATGCCGGCTTAGTTTCATCACCCCATGTCTTCACATAGAGCCGTTGTTGATCTGTGGTATTCACCCATTGCGTATTTAGTGGTTGCATTCTTCTTGTCCTTTTATCGATTCCATCGAATTGACGTTTTATTTGTGAACATGGGCAATGTGATCAATGCCACAGTTTGGAAACTCATTTAGTATGCAAAGTTCAGCATAAAAAAAAATTGACCCAGTATGAGCATAATCCAGAAAATAATGACAATGCCTATTGTCTCTAAATTCTTACTCAATCATTATGCCCCTTATAAAGGTGCTGGCATTTCGATTGATAAAATTGATCTCGCCAATTATCACATTCGCGTCAAAATGCCATTAACTCGAAAAAATCAAAATATTGTCGGTGTACATTTTGGCGGTAGTCTTTATTCAATGGTTGACCCATTTTATATGTTGATTTTGATGCATCACCTTGGCTCACGTTATATCGTGTGGGACAAAGCGGCAAATATCCAATTTTTATCTCCCGGGCGTGGAACGGTATACGCCGACATCCAGCTCGACCCAAATGAAATCAACCATATTAAAAACTTAGCAGATAACCACGCGCCTGTTCTACGGAACTATAGCTTAAATATTTTTGATGAAGCAGGCTTACGTATCGCTGAAGTTCAAAAAACCCTATACATTCGTCGCAAGCAACCCCGTCCACGCAAATAAAAAAGGCGCTTATCTTTAAGCGCCTTTTCATTCAATTTTATCGGATTGGATTAGCGATTTTGCTCAATTGCAGCACCTGCACCACCACCGATTGCACCACCAATCGCAGCACCAGTGTTACCACCAAAGATACTTTTACCGACTGCAGAACCAATCGCACCACCTACACCACTATATGTAGCATTTCGGTTTGAACCATTTTGAGTTTTACTACCGACAGCTGCACCAGCGCCACCACCAACGGCTGCACCTACACCACCACCGACATTATTACCCACACCACCACCAATGGCACCACCTAAAGCTGCAGCACCAATACGCTGTTCATTGGGCGACATGCTTTCACAACCAGCAAGCATTAGGGTCGACATCATCGCGACTGCGCATACGCTCATTACTTTTTTCATTGTGATGTTCCTTGTCTTCTTCAATACCTATGATTCTAAAACCATTGTATGAAACAATTAAACATAGCTTGTTACGGCTTGGAGCATAAATGCTGCATTTTGTAAAAACCACGCCTAATCGCTTACGAATCACTCAGGGTTTTCATCCAAAATCATCAAATCTTTTGTTGTTTCACCATTTTCAGTCAGCACAGCATGAGAGAGTTTGGCTTTGCTTTCTGGATCTGTTACCTGATCTAGTTTTAGCGTGCGTTTAATCGGTTCCTGCCCTTTCTTAAACTCTACACCTTCTGCATCAATATTGGTGTTTTGACGAATAATCTGACCGTCCTGCTTCACCGTAGTCTTGGTTTCAATTTTAGAAGTCGGGATGATGACACCACCACGTTGTACTACTGGAATCGATAATTTCTTTTCAGAAAAATCACTTTGGTGATCTGAAAGTTCAATTTCACGTGCCACGATATCCTGACCTTTATTGGTCATTTCTAACACTGTTGCAGTTACTTGGCGTACAGGTTCTTGACCTGCAACACGGCGAATCACTTCTGTTTTTAGTACTGGAACTACAGCTTTATCTTCTACCACAATCGAATTGGGCATAGGTGCAGCAATCGCTGTCAATGAGCTGAATAATGCAGAAACTGCGAATAATTGCTGTGTGAATTTCATCAAAAGACCCCGTTATGTTTAAGTTTAAAAATCAAGAGATTTGTTATGTTCTATTTTTACTATAGGAAATATTTCAATATTAGGAAAGCTTTAATTTTCAATTCATCCACATAAAAAAAGCCACCCGAAGGTGGCTTTTTTGGAATGATTTAAGGGCTAATTAAAGACCGTTAAATTCATCGCTAAATGCTTGGCTTAACGCTTGATCTACATCAGAGAAGTCATTGTGAAGCTCAAGCTCTGCAGCTTCAGACTCTTGACGACGACGTTCTAAGTGGTATGCCAAACCTGTACCCGCTGGGATCAGACGGCCTACAACCACGTTTTCTTTCAGACCACGTAATTCATCTTCTTTACCTGTTACAGCAGCTTCAGTTAACACACGAGTTGTTTCCTGGAACGATGCAGCAGAAATGAACGAGTCAGTAGAAAGCGACGCTTTGGTAATACCCATCAATTGACGTTCAAACTTCGCTGGGAACTTGTTCTGAGCTGCCACAGCTTGGTTTTCTTGAACAACGCGGATGTATTCCACTTGCTCGCCTTTGATGAAGCTTGTATCACCACCGTCAGTGATTTCAACTTTACGAAGCATTTGACGTACGATCACTTCAATGTGCTTGTCGTTGATTTTTACACCTTGCAGACGGTATACGTCCTGAACTTCGTTCACGATGTAATTTGTCAGTGCAACTTCGCCTTTCAAACGTAAGATGTCGTGTGGATTTTGCGGACCATCAGAAATGGTTTCACCACGGTTTACATGTTCGCCTTCGAACACGTTAATCGTACGCCATTTCGGAATTAGCTCTTCGTAAATTTCAGAGCCATCATCCGGAGTAATCACAAGACGGTTCTTACCTTTGGTCTCTTTACCGAAGCTTACGATACCTGAAATTTCAGCAAGGATCGCGTGTTCTTTCGGTTTACGTGCTTCGAACAAGTCAGCTACGCGTGGAAGACCACCGGTAATATCACGAGTACGTGAAGATTCTTGTGGCACACGACCAATAACATCACCGACACCAATTGTTTCGCCATCGCGCACAGTCAGAATCGTGTTTTGTGGTAGGAAGTAGAACTGTTCGCCGCCATCTGTTGTATCCAATACAACAGCTGGACGCATATCTTTACCAGATGCTGGACGTGAAGTTACTGGAAGTACCTCAATAGTCGTCATACCTGTTGCATCATCAGTTTTCGATGTCACAGTTACGCCATCAGCGATTTGGCTGAAACGCACTTTACCTGCAACTTCGGTAACAAGTGGATGTGTATGCGGATCCCAAGTCGCTACGATACCGCCAGCTTCCACAGCTTCGCCATCTTTAATGATGATTGAAGCACCGTATGGAATTTTGTAACGTTCGCGTTCACGACCGATGTCATCTGCGATACCGATTTCACCTGAACGTGAAGTTGATACCAAGTGACCTTTAGCGTGTTGTACTGTTTTCACATTGTGGAAACGTACTGTACCTTTGTTACGAACTTGTACGCTGTTAGCAGCAGAAGTTCGGCTCGCAGCACCACCTACGTGGAACGTACGCATTGTTAACTGTGTACCTGGCTCGCCAATTGATTGAGCAGCCATTACACCCACAGATTCACCTGGATTCACCAAGTGACCGCGAGCAAGGTCACGACCGTAACATTTCGCACATACACCGAAAGTAGATTCACAGTTTACAACTGAACGTACTTTCACTTCATCGACACCTTGCTCTTCTAAGTAGTTTGCAAGTTTTTCGTCGATTAATGTATTACGTGGAAGAATCACATCATCCGAACCTGGTTTCTTCGCATCTTCAGCAAGTACACGACCCAATACTCGAGTACCTAAGTTCTCGATGACATCGCCACCTTGAATAAACGGAGTCATTACAAGACCGTCGAAAGTACCACAATCTGGCTCAGTAATTACCAAGTCTTGTGCAACGTCAACCAAACGACGAGTCAAGTAACCTGAGTTCGCAGTTTTCAATGCAGTATCGGCCAAACCTTTACGTGCACCGTGTGTTGAAATGAAGTACTGAAGTACGGTCAAACCTTCACGGAAGTTCGCTTTAATTGGTGTTTCAATGATCGAACCATCTGGTTTCGCCATCAAACCACGCATACCCGCTAACTGACGAATCTGAGCTGCCGAACCACGGGCACCTGAGTCAGACATCATGTAGATCGAGTTGAATGATTTTTGTTTCTCGTCTTCACCCTGTTTGTTTTTAACAGTTGTGAAAGACAAGTTGTCCATCATCGCTTTCGCTACTTGGTCGTTTGTACGTGCCCAAATATCGACAACTTTGTTATAACGTTCGCCGGCAGTTACGAAACCTTGCTCGAATTGTTGTTCAATTTCGCGAACTTCAACTTCAGCTTTTTCGATAATTGCTTGTTTTTGTGGCGGAATCAACATGTCTTCCATACCAACAGACACACCTGAGTGAGTCGCTTGACGGAAGCCCAAGTACATCAATTGGTCAGCGAAGATAACAGTATCTTTAAGACCTAATTTACGGTAGCAAGAGTTGATCAATTTAGAGATGTTCTTTTTCGTCATCTCAACGTTGATTTGTTGGAAATCCATACCTTCAGGTACAACTTCCCAAAGTAAACAACGACCTGGAGTTGTGTCTACAACAATGGTTTGTTGTTCACGGTTACCATTTTCGTCAATGACAGTTTGGTGTACACGTGCTTTTACGCGAGCATGTAAATCAACTTGACCTGTTGCAAGTGCACGGTTTACTTCGTCAGTATCCGCAAACACCATGCCTTCACCTTTGGCATTGATCGCATCACGAGTGATGTAGTACAAGCCTAAGACAACGTCCTGAGAAGGTACGATGATTGGCTCACCGTTCGCAGGAGAAAGAATGTTGTTTGTTGACATCATTAACGCACGAGCTTCTAACTGAGCTTCAAGTGTTAATGGTACGTGTACCGCCATTTGGTCACCGTCGAAGTCGGCGTTAAATGCCGCACAAACTAACGGGTGAAGACGGATCGCTTTACCTTCAATCAGGGTTGGTTCAAATGCTTGAAGACCCAAACGGTGAAGTGTAGGCGCACGGTTTAACATCACCGGGTGTTGACGAATTACGTGAGCAAGTACGTCCCAAACTTCTGGAGTTTCACGCTCAACCATTTTCTTCGCAGCTTTAATGGTTGTCGCTTGGCCAGATGCTTGTAGTTTCGCGAAAATGAATGGTTTGAATAATTCAAGCGCCATTTTTTTCGGAAGACCACATTGGTGAAGACGTAAAGTTGGACCTACAGTAATTACCGAACGACCAGAGTAATCGACACGTTTACCCAATAAGTTTTGACGGAAACGACCTTGTTTACCTTTGATCATGTCTGCCAAAGATTTAAGAGGACGTTTGTTCGAACCGGTAATTGCGCGACCACGACGACCGTTATCAAGCAATGCATCTACAGACTCTTGTAACATACGTTTTTCGTTACGTACGATAATGTCTGGTGCAGCAAGGTCTAGAAGACGTTTTAAACGGTTGTTACGGTTGATTACACGACGGTAAAGATCGTTCAAGTCAGAAGTCGCAAAACGACCACCTTCTAGAGGAACCAACGGACGAAGATCAGGCGGAAGTACTGGAAGTACATTCATCACCATCCATTCTGGCTTGTTGTTCGACTCTTTGAACGCTTCCATCAATTTCAGACGTTTAGAGGCTTTTTTCAGCTTCGTTTCTGAAGTTGTATTTGGAATTTCTTCACGAAGACGTGAAATTTCAGCTTCAAGATCGATGTCTTTCAACAAATCTTGAACTGCTTCTGCACCCATTTTCGCAGTGAATTCATCACCGTGTTCTTCTAAAGCAGTGAAGTATTCTTCATCGTTTAGAAGTTGGTATTTCTCAAGTGGAGTCATACCTGGGTCAGTTACAACGTATGATTCGAAATACAATACACGTTCGATATCACGTAAAGTCATGTCTAAAAGCAGACCGATACGGCTAGGAAGTGATTTTAAGAACCAAATATGCGCAACTGGAGAAGCAAGGTCAATATGACCCATACGCTCACGACGTACTTTTGCAGTTGTTACTTCAACGCCACATTTTTCACAAATGACGCCTTTGTATTTCATACGCTTGTATTTACCACACAAGCATTCGTAATCTTTTACTGGACCAAAGATTTTGGCACAGAATAAACCATCACGTTCAGGTTTGAACGTACGGTAGTTAATGGTTTCAGGCTTTTTAACTTCACCATGAGACCACGACTTAATCATTTCTGGTGACGCAAGACCAATACGGATGCGATCAAACTCTACAGGAGCATGACCGTCTGAATCCGTCTTTTTGCGCATGATATCGAGCAAGTCTTTCAATTTTTTTCTCCGTGTGTTGTGGAGATTTTCACTTCACAACTGGGTCACAAATATTGTTTTTTAACTGAGAAATCCCCCTTGCCCCTCTTGATTAAAGAGGTGAGAAGCACTGCTTCGCAAGGGAGATTCAATGGAGCTAATTAGTCACCATTTTTCAGTTCAATGTTGATACCTAAAGAACGGATCTCTTTGGTCAATACGTTGAACGATTCAGGCATACCTGGGTCCATGTAATGGTTACCATCTACAATGTTCTTATAGATACGGGTACGACCTTCAACGTCATCCGACTTCACAGTAAGCATTTCTTGAAGTGTATATGCTGCACCGTAAGCTTCGAGTGCCCATACTTCCATCTCACCGAAACGCTGACCACCGAATTGTGCTTTACCACCAAGCGGCTGTTGAGTTACTAGAGAGTAAGAACCAGTAGAACGCGCATGCATCTTGTCGTCAACCAAGTGGTTCAGTTTCAACATGTACATGTAACCTACAGTTACTGGACGGTCAAAACGCTCACCTGTACGACCATCATACAATACTGTTTGACCAGTACGTGAAATGCCACCAAGTTCTAACAATTCTTTGATTTGTGATTCTTCAGCACCATCAAATACTGGTGTTGCTAAAGGAACACCTTTACGCAAGTTACCTGAAAGCACCAAGATTTCTTCATCAGTCAAGCTATCAAGATCTTCTTGTTCGCCACCAACTTTGTTGTAAATCTTGTCTAAGAAATCACGAAGCTCAAGTACAGTACGCTGCTCTTTCATCATCTTGTCGATTTGATCGCCAAGACCTTTAGCCGCCATACCCAAGTGAGTTTCAAGAATCTGACCCACGTTCATACGTGATGGTACACCCAGTGGGTTAAGTACAACATCAACTGGAACACCGTTTGCATCGTGTGGCATGTCTTCTACAGGCAAGATGTTTGATACAACACCTTTGTTACCGTGACGACCCGCCATTTTATCACCCGGTTGGATGCGACGTTTTACAGCCAAGTAAACTTTAACAACTTTCAATACGCCAGTTGTTAGTTCATCACCTGTAGACAATTTGCGTTTTTTCTCTGCAAATTTCTCGTCAATTTCAAGGCTCTTCTCTTTCAAGAACACTTGAATTTGAGTTAAACGTTCAGCAATCGCTTCGTCGACTGGTTGGATTTCAATAAGATCAACCAACTCAAGACCAGACAATAACTCTTCAGTTAATTTGTCACCGCGTTTAGTTGTACCGCCACCGTTAGATTCTTGACCTTTCAATAGACGAACAATACGTTCACGAGCCGCTTCTTCGAAGATTTTGTATTCTTCTTTCAAGTCTTTACGGTAAGCATCAAGTTGTGCTTTCTCAATTGCTTGAGCACGTTCGTCTTTTTCAAGACCGTCACGTGTAAATACTTGAACGTCAATTACAGTACCTTTCACAGATGAAGATACACGTAATGAAGAGTCTTTTACGTCAGCCGCTTTTTCACCGAAGATTGCGCGAAGCAATTTTTCTTCCGGAGTTAACTGAGTTTCACCTTTAGGCGTTACTTTACCTACAAGAATGTCACCAGCAGTTACTTCAGCACCGATATAAACGATACCTGATTCATCCAATTTAGAAAGTGCAGCTTCACCCACGTTCGGGATATCCGCTGTAATTTCTTCAGCACCCAATTTGGTATCACGTGCAACACATGAAAGCTCTTGGATGTGGATAGACGTTAAACGATCTTCTTGAAGTACACGCTCTGATAGTAAGATCGAGTCTTCGTAGTTGTAACCGTTCCAAGTCATGAACGCTACACGCATGTTTTGACCCAATGCCAATTCACCGCCATCTGTTGATGGACCATCAGCAAGAACGTCACCACGTGCAACTTTATCACCTAAACGTACAACAACGTTTTGGTTGATACATGTATTTTGGTTCGAACGTGTGTATTTGATCAGGTTGTAGATATCTACACCTGCTTCGCCTGCCACCATCTCTTCTTCGTTTACACGAATAACGACACGAGAAGCATCAACGAATTCAATACGACCACCACGTTTCGCAAGTACACACACACCCGAGTCATGCGCTACGTTTGCTTCCATACCTGTACCAACAAGCGGTTTGTCAGCACGTAATGTAGGAACAGCCTGACGCTGCATGTTTGAACCCATCAATGCACGGTTGGCATCATCGTGTTCAAGGAACGGAATAAGTGATGCCGCTACAGATACCACCTGCTGAGCAGATACATCCATATGCGTTACTTTTTCTGGTGGAATACGTACGAATTCACCTTGGTGACGTACAGATACGAATTCTTCAGTTAAGTTACCGTCTTTATCGATACCAGAATCGGCCTGTGCAATCACAGTACCTACTTCTTCAATCGCAGAAAGGTATTCAACATCATCCGTTACACGACCATCAACAACTTTACGGTATGGAGTTTCCAAGAAACCGAAGCTGTTACATTTAGCGTATACAGACAATGAGTTAATCAAACCAATGTTTGGACCTTCAGGAGTCTCAATTGGACATACACGACCGTAGTGAGTTTGATGTACGTCACGTACTTCGAAGCCCGCACGCTCACGAGTCAAACCACCTGGGCCCAATGCTGATACACGACGTTTGTGTGTAATTTCAGACAACGGGTTGTTTTGGTCCATGAACTGAGACAACTGGCTTGAACCAAAGAATTCTTTGATTGCAGCAGCAACTGGTTTCGCATTGATTAAATCTTGCGGAGACAAGTTATCAGTTTCAGCTTGAGATAAACGTTCTTTAACAGCACGTTCAACACGAACTAGACCAACACGGAATTGGTTTTCTGTCATTTCACCAACAGAACGAACACGACGGTTACCCAAGTGATCGATATCGTCGACTTCACCTTTACCGTTACGGATTTCAACTAATGTTTTCAATACATCAGTGATGTCTTCGTTCGAAAGAATACCTTCAACTTCACGAGACTTCTGATCCGTACCCACTTCGTAAGGACGACCCAAACGACGGTTGAACTTCATACGACCTACTGGTGATAAGTCATAACGTTCAGAAGAGAAGAACAAGTTGTTGAATAAGTTTTCAGCAGCTTCTTTTGTTGGTGGCTCACCCGGACGCATCACTTTGTAGATTTCTACAAGTGCTTCTTCACGACCAGTTGTAGTATCTGCACGTAAAGAGTCCGCAATGAATGGACCACGGTCGATGTCATTAGTATAAAGTACGTTGAATTGTTTAACGCCGCCTTCAGCCAATTTCACCATAATTTCATGGCTAAGTACGGTATTTGCCGCAACAACTTCGCCATCACGTAACGTTACATCTTCAGCAACAATACGTTCATATAGGTATTCATCAGGAACAGAAAGTTTTTCAAGACCTGCTGCTTCCATTTGACGAACATGGCGCGCGTTAATACGTTTACCTTGTTCAACAATTGTTTTACCGTCTGTACCCACGATATCAAACTGTGCCATTTCGCCACGTAGACGTTCTGGAACCAAGTCAATTTGATAGCTACCCATATCAAGATATACAGGTACTTTTTCGTAGAACATGTCTAGGATTTGTTCGTTGTTATAACCCAAGGCACGAAGCACAACAGTCGCAAGTAATTTACGACGACGGTCAATACGAACATATACAAGATCTTTTGCATCGAATTCAAAGTCTAACCATGAACCACGGTAAGGAATGATACGAGCAGAATAAAGAACTTTACCGCTAGAGTGAGTTTTGCCTTTATCGTGGTCAAAGAACACACCTGGTGAACGGTGTAATTGAGATACGATTACACGCTCAGTACCATTGATTACAAAGGTACCATTGTCTGTCATAAGTGGCATTTCACCCATGTAGACTTCTTGCTCACGCACATCTTTGATTGTTTTAGTTTCGCGATCTTTAATGATCAGACGAATTTTTACACGCATTGGCGCCGCATAAGTTGAGCCACGAAGAATACATTCGCGCACATCAAATTCAGGCTTACCAAGACTATACTCAACAAATTCTAAAGCAGCATTGCCAGAATAACTTTCAATAGGAAAAACTGAACGAAATGCGGCTTGGAGACCGATATCTTCGCGGTTTTTTGGAGTTTTGCCGTCTTGAAGGAAAGTTCGGTACGAGTCGACTTGAATCGCGAGCAAGTACGGAACATCCATTACCTTGGGCAATTTACCAAAATTCTTACGGATCCGTTTCTTTTCGGTATATGAGTATGCCATCTGGAGTCCTCGGAAAGTAAACTAAGTCCGCCTGCAGAACGAACTTAGAAGGAATTACGCAGGCCGATATGGCCACCACTTTCACAAATGCTGCAATTTTTAGTGGTATTAAAACGCTTAACAATATTTTTTACTAAAAAATATTGGTAAGCGTTTGGTTTTATAAATTATTTTTAATTTGTATGATTTTTATATCATGCAAACAAAAATCGAGCCGATTATTGTAACGCAAAAAGGCTGATGACCCAAGGGCCATCAGCCATTTTTTGGAGCCGATTATAAAAAAATCGACCCCCCTTAAGATTACTTAAGTGTAACTGTAGCACCAGCTTCTTCAAGTTTTTTCTTAAGTTCTTCGCCTTCTTCTTTAGAAACGCCTTCTTTAAGAACTGAAGGAGCGCTTTCAACAAGATCTTTAGCTTCTTTAAGACCAAGGCCAGTAGCTTCACGAACTGCTTTAATTACAGCAACTTTGTTAGCACCGAAAGAAGTCAACTCAACGTTGAATTCTGATTGTTCTTCAGCAGCAGCACCAGCAGCGCCAGGAGCAGCAGCAACTGCTACAGCAGCAGCAGATACGTTGAATTTTTCTTCGAAAGCAGAAATAAGTTCAACAAGTTCAAGAACAGTTTTTTCAGCAACTGCGTTTAAGATTTCTTCGTTTGTTAAAGCCATGAGAGTAACTCCAAATGGGTATTGAATGGTGTGTAAATTGATTTAAGCTTAAGCAGCTTCTGACTCGTTTTTCTCTTTGAGCGCAGTAATAAGGCGACCCAATTTCGAAATAGGAGCTTGAAGAACGTTTGCAAGCATAGTAAGCGCTTTTTCTTGGTTTGGAAGGTTCGCGATAACGCTAACTTCAGCACCTTGATAAACTTTACCGTCAAATGCAGCAGCTTTAAGTTCAAATGCTTTATTAGTTTTAGCAAATTCTTCGAACAAACGAGCAGCTGCGCCCATGTCGTCTTCAGAAGTTGAGAAAGCTAAGATTGTTGGGCCAACAAGGTTGTCGCTCAAGATATTGAATTGAGTATCTTGAAGAGCACGTTTAGCCAAAGTGTTACGAACTACACGAGTAGCAACACCTAGTTTACGAGCTTCAACACGTAGAGCAGTTAATTGCTCAACAGTTAAACCTTGGTAGTCAGCAACAACAGCAGCATACGCAGTAGAAGCAACTTCAGTTACTTCAGCTACGATCTGTTTTTTGCCTTCGATAAGAAGAGCCATTGTAAAACCTCCTAACGGTGATTTATGCACCTATACAGATGCACTCCCAATTCGTTAGCTCATCACTGAACCAACACGCGGAGGAGGAACAAATCACACCACCGCGTCTACTCAGGCTGGGCTATTAAGAAGAAAGCATAAAACTCCCCTCGCCTGAGGTCTTTGACGCTGATAAATCTAAATTTATCAATTCAAAGTTTGCCTGAGGGGCGATCAGCAAAGCACCGCTTTGCCGACCCGCAAGACGAGAAACTATGCTTCGAGTGAAGCAAATATCTTTTCTTGCGTAAAAATCAAAGCAGCGCTTTGATTTTTACTCAGGGCTTTAAAATTCTGTAATAAGTCGAAACTTATTTAGAAACGTTTGCTACATCAACAACAAGACCAGGACCCATAGTTGAGCTTAAAGTGATCTTTTGGATGTAAACACCTTTAGAAGTAGCAGGTTTTGCTTTCTTAAGGTCAGCTACAAGAGCTTCAACGTTTGAACGAACAGCTTCAGCAGTGAAACCTACTTGACCGATCGCAGCGTGGATAATACCCGCTTTGTCTACACGGTAACGTGCTTGACCAGCTTTCGCGTTTTTAACAGCAGAAGCTACGTCAGGAGTTACAGTACCCACTTTAGGGTTTGGCATTAAGCCACGTGGACCAAGAATCGTACCTAACTTACCAACAACGCGCATTGCATCCGGAGCTGCAATTACTACATCAAAGTCAAGGTTACCCGCTTGGATGCTTTCAGCAAGGTCATCAAAACCAACAACGTCCGCGCCTTCAGCTTTAGCAGCTTCAGCAGCAGCGCCTTGAGCAAACACAGCTACACGTACAGTTTTACCAGTACCTGCAGGAAGTGTAGTCGCGCCACGAACAACTTGGTCAGATTTACGAGGATCAACACCTAGGTTTACAGCAACATCCAAAGATTCTTTGAATTTTACTGCTGGAAGGCCGTTAAGAACTGCAACTGCTTCTTCCAAAGTGTAAACTTTGTTAGCTTCAACAGCAGCAACAATGGCTTTTTGACGTTTAGTTAATTTAGCCATGTCTTATAGCTCCACTTCCAAGCCCATAGAACGCGCAGAACCAGCAATGGTACGTACACGTGCGTCTAAATCAGCACCAGTAAGATCTGGTTCTTTAGTAGTCGCAATTTCTTCTAATTGAGCGCGAGTCAACTTACCAACTTTAGTTTTGTTAGGTACAGCTGAACCCTTTTGGATGCCCGCAGCTTTCTTAAGAAGAATCGCAGCAGGAGGAGTTTTCATGATGAATGTGAACGACTTGTCGTTGTACACAGTGATCACTACTGGAATTGGAAGACCAGCTTCAACTTTTTGTGTCGCAGCATTGAATTCTTTACAGAATGCCATGATGTTAACACCACGTTGACCTAGTGCAGGACCAATCGGTGGAGATGGATTTGCTTTACCAGCTGGAACTTGCAGCTTGATATAGCCGTCAATCTTCTTAGCCATTTCAATTACCTCTGGGTACTAACGCCGCTAGGCTCCCCATACATATAAGTAACGATACCGTTACAACAACAATGCCCGACTCATAACAAATCGGGCGTTTATCAACCAAGTTAAATTAAACCGATTTTTCGACTTGGCGAAATTCCAGCTCAACCTGAGTTGGTCGATTAAATACATTAATCGTCAACGTTAAACGTGACTTATCGTATAGAACTTCTTCCACCACGCCTTTAAAATCGGTGAATGGACCGTCAATTACGAGTAATTCTTCACCTGGTTCAAACATCGTCTTAGGACGAGGTGCTTCGCCAGTATTGCGTACACGTGCAAGAATCGCATCAGCTTCTTTTTGCGTAATTGGTGCAGGTTTTTCTGCAGTACCACCAATGAAACCTAATACTTTTGGACATTCTTTAACAATGTGCCAAGTTTCATCATTCATTTCCATCTCGACTAATACATAGCCTGGAAAGAATTTACGCTCAGATTTACGTTTCTTACCATCCTTCATTTCCACTACTTCTTCAGTAGGGACAAGGACTTCACCAAAGCTATCGGCTACAGCGCTACGCTGGATTCGATCATTAAGTGAGCGTAACACTTGTTTTTCATAGCCTGAATAGGCATGAATAATGTACCAACGTTTCATAGCTCTCTTACCCGATAATAAACTTCATTAACCAGCTCAAAGCATAGTCAAAGCACCATAATAAAATAGATGCCACTAAGACTACCGCAAGTACCTGCCAAGATGTGGTCATGGTCTCTTGCTTGGTTGGCCAAGTCACTCGACGTAACTCAATTCGAGCATCTTTCAACAATCGAACAAAGCCTTTGCCTTGATGGGTGGCGTATAATAAACCTAAAGCCACGATGATACAAGCCAAAATTACCCCAACACGGACCCAGACATCATTCGCTGGTGCCCAGTATGCTGGCAAATGTTGATTCACCATCATAGAACTACCGAGTAAAATCAACGCGATAACCCACAGAACATAGTCTAAAGGGGAACCAGAATTAACAACTTCAGCAGGATTATTTCTTTGAGGAATTGGCGCGTCGCTTAATGCGTCACGCGATTTATCATTCGACATTTTTGTACTCGTCGTAGGATTCGCGACTTATTATATGACCAGTTGAGCCAGCATCAAGCTTCTTTTTAAAAAAATTTGGCAGGCCAGGAGGGACTCGAACCCCCAACATTCGGTTTTGGAGACCGACGCTCTACCAATTGAACTACTGACCTGCAGAGCAAATCGAGAGTCGAAACTCTCGATCTGTACAAAGATAACTGTATTATATTATGCAGTTACTTTAGAAACAACACCCGCACCAACTGTACGACCACCTTCACGGATCGCGAAGCGTAAGCCAGCGTCCATTGCGATTGGGTGGATTAATTCTACTGACATTTCTACATTGTCACCAGGCATAACCATTTCTACGCCTTCTTTAAGCGCGATCGCACCAGTTACGTCAGTTGTACGGAAGTAGAACTGTGGACGGTAACCGTTAAGGAATGGAGTATGACGACCACCTTCGTCTTTAGAAAGTACGTATACTTCTGCGT